>JBIKMB010000182.1:0-11659 GCA_044359485.1 Pirellulaceae bacterium
CAAGTTTTTCGAAGGTGCGAGCCCGAAATTCAAGCACCTTCGCATCGTCAATCCGCATTTTGTCGATCAACAATGTGTATAAGTCCAGCGCATTTTGGTATTCGCCTAGCGAGAATTGAATTTCAGCCAGCGTCAGCCTTGTTTTCGCAAACAATGGATCACGCTCTGCGATATCTAATTGTTCAAGAATCCGCTTCCCCTCACGCAACAGTGCCAACGATCTCGCTTCCTCTGCTACGGCGATTCTTTTCGCTTCACGCACCATACCCAGCACGCGATTAAAAACGATCTGATTCGCATCCAATCCCGCTTGAGTTTGATGCGCAATCGCCTCGTCAAACAATCGCATCGCCTCGTCAAAATTATTTTCATCAGCCGATATTTGCGCAAGTATCGATTTACCAAAGGCGAGTTGATCATCGGCTCCTGTACTCAACAATAGTTTCTCGAGGCTCGCTTTTGCTCCTTGTCGATCCTTAAGCCGATAAGAAAGTAAGGCATTAAGTATCAGCGCAAAGGTCGATTTCGGACGTAACTCCATCGCCCTGGCTAAGCGATCTCTCGCAACTTCATATCGACCCAAGCCAATCGCTGTCCACCCTCCCGTGCAGCAGGTTAAATAATCGTCCGGTATCTGCTTTAAACAGACTTGAATATCTTGCTCTGCCTCTTCGTACTTACCTAATTCGGCTCGGCACTGCGCTCTATCGCGAAGAATCTCGTACTGTGTAGGATCTAGCTCAATCGCTTGAGTCAGCAGTTCCTCGACGCCAGCCGGATTGCTTTTTAGGAAAGATCGATTCAATATCCAAATCTTCCTTGCACGCTCTTGATCCATCATGGGAACACTGATTTCGAGAGTCGGTCTTGCTCCATTTTCTTCCAACTGCTGGCGCGTGAACATTCCCTCTATCGATCGCCCAGAATTCATCTTCAGCATATAAGGCCACGCCTCTTTTGATGGATCTAAATCGCTCGGTTCTAACTGCCCAAGCCCACCGTTGAGTTCCACCTTGCGGCTCCCAATATTTAATTCCGCTCCGGCGAAGATGGGGGGCGTGACCCGTACGACAATTTTTCCCTGTGCATAAAGCTCCTCTGGAATCGTCGATAATTCCGGCTTGATATCCAGCGTAAAGCTATGCTTTCTGGAATCCGCTGCAATGCGAATTGCGCGGCCGAACGGTTCAAATCCCTTTGCCTTTGCGGTAATCGTATGCTCCCCTTCTGCGATCGCGAACTTATTTCCTGCCGCATCGAGGGCCTCAAGCCGTTTGCCATCGAGAAAATACGAAACGTCCGCCGTATTAGCCTCGAATTGAGCTTCCATCTTCCACGCCGACAACTCAACTTCTAAACTTTCTTCCCCAACGACTAGTTGAATATTTTGAGGCAGATAACTGGGGCGTTCCAACCTAAGTTGATACTTACCAGGCGGAACATAGTATGCCGCTGCAGTCCTGTTCCACTTCAGTTCACTCTCTTGATTAAAAATTCTCATGCCATCCGGTCTAGGAATAAACTTCACAAGGGTACCAGTGGGGACTAGCGGAAAGGAATGTGCTCGCTGCGTCGCCGAAACGGTTATACGATTCTTCATCGATTGAAAGCCTACGCTTTCGCAAATCACTTCGTGCTCTCCCGGCTCTAAGGCGAACGTACTGCCTTGTCCCGGAAGCGGTTCCAGCTTTTTACCATCCAATAGAAATTCGGCCGTCAGATTTTCGCCTTCCATATCCGCCTTGAGCGTGACGGGAATTTTCAACGGCGGTATTTCGACCGAACGAGTACTTCGATCGACCACGACACGAAAATCCAATGGCACATACGGATCGCACTCAAAGCGATAAAAGAATTCTCCGGCCGATAGTAAGTGAACCTTTTTTTCAGAATCAAAGGGGACCTCTTTTCCATTCAGGGTTACGATCGCATTCTTGGGTTCAACCACAAACATAACCGGTATCAACTGCGGTCTCAGTACATATCGTTGGACCAAGCGATCGGAGGACTCTTGGCGGTCTGCCCCGCTTCGATCCGCGATGGTAAGCCTCTCCTCCATTTTTTCGAATCCATCGGCACTGATTTCAATGCGATACTCGCCGGATGGTAAATCCAACTCTCTCTTTGTTTCATTCGCTGCAATCTTGTACTTGACCTCATCGGCTGGAGTGCGAACCACAATCAAAGTTTCGGCGGGATTCGTTTCGAACTCAACCGTGGTTTGGATCTTACCTCCACTCCACCAACCCTTAAAGAGAATTCCCATAAGGCCTGTTACGGCTAAGCCTAAGATGGCCGTCAGCAAAACAATTTTCGCGACAGACATTTTCTCCTTAGCACCGCTCCCTGGATTACGAACCATCCCTGCAGCCGTAGGCTTTGATTCGGATAGAAGGCCCCGAGATACCATCGTCGCCGCTCTACCATCGGCGAAAGTATCTATGCCAACTTGTTGGGATGGATAAGCTCCAACATGGTCGTTATCCAGCGTTTGGAATTTTGCTGTCCGATGCCATTTCATCAAATCGTTGGCCATCGTTGCAGCTTGTTCATATCGCTGTGCAGTGCTCTTGGATAATGCCTTGAGGCATATTCGTTCCAACTCTTCAGGAATGCCGGGATTCAGCATTCGCGGTTTTTGGGGATTTAATTCTAAGACTTCTCGAAAAATATCTTGAGCCGTATTCCCATCAAAGGGTCTTTGGCCTGTCAGCAACTCGTACAGGATCGCCCCTAAGGAAAACACATCACTGCGTCCATCCAATTTATGATTTTCGCCCCTAACCTGTTCGGGCGACATGTAGGGTGGCGTCCCCGATATTCTGCCCTGCAGTTCCGCATGCTCTCCCTTGATGGCCAATCCAAAATCCGTAATGTAAGCCGTACCGGTTGCCGATTCCAACAGGATATTTCCAGGTTTGACATCGCGATGCACCAATTCGCATTGATGGGCATGATCCAGTGCATTGGCAATAGAAGCGACAATATTGCATGTCTCGTGAAAACCGGGGAGATCTTTGCGGATACGATCCTCGAGGGTGCAACCTTCGATATATTTGGAAACGATGTAAATCGCTTCATCTTCGCGTCGCACGATATCGTATACTGGCACGATATTCGGATGATTTAAACTGGCTACCGTCCTGGCTTCGGACAAATATTGCTCACGATTCTTTTTGTCTTTCAAGCGTTTATCGTTGGGGAACTTAATGGCAACAGGACGCTCCAGTTCATGGTCATACCCAAGATAAACTTTGCCAAAAGCACCTTCCCCCAACACCTTGCGCAATTCATAACGCACTTTGGATGCAACAACTTCATCTTCTGAGTCGAGCGTCGACTGGGTCGTCGGCCTCGACTCATCTTCCATATATAAAGTGAGCTCGTTCAGAGTCTGATTGGCTCGCGCCATCTCACCAAATTGTTTCGATAGTTCTTTGCGTAGATCACTGAACCTCGTAACATACTCCAGAATATTCTCCGCTGTCGGCCGCAGTCCGCGGGCACGAAATTCGCTTAAGACCAATTCAACTCGGCTTTGTCGACTGAGCTTCCTCGGATGAATCCCATCGAGATAACGCTCCACCTCCAAAGGTTCGCTCTGCGTCCAGCGATGACTTTGGTCCACCACGATCGTGGCGACCAATTCATCTTCTTGAATGTCAGCGTGCTCGGCCAGAAATCGAAAGATGTCAGGAGCAACCTCGTTCTCGACCCAGATCTTATTGAATTGACTAGAGATGGAATCCATGACCATTGTCTTTAAAAGCATTGAAGTCTTGAACGAAAATCTTCCAATCCATGTTCGCTTGGTCACTTCCAGATTGTAGCCGAGGTTGGATAGCGGCCGCTACTTTTGCCCGCGAAAACCGAGCGGATTATTCGATTTGAAAAATTGTGGCTCAAGCGAAGATCTAAGCTCCGCCAAGCCGTCTTCACAATAGATAACTTGCTTGTACTAAACAATTGCCCAAGTGATCATCGTCAAAATTCCGTTCAGCAAAGGCAAATAGCGACTCTAGCGAAGTTGCGGAACTTCTTGAATCATTTATCGATAACTCCAAGAAATTCAGCCATTTTTTATCGAACCGGAATCGTCAAAGCCTGTCTCCTTCCCCTACACCTCAGATGGCTGCGCTGTAGGTCATTGGAGAACCGGGGTGGATTCTCAATACCGGGCGAGCCAATGGGGATTAAGGGAGTACGCGATGAAATCCAACAAGGATAGACGGCGACAGTTAGAACACCAGAAACAACAGCGTGAGTTTGAGTACGCTCTGAGATACGATCCCACCGATCCAAGTCTCATGCGAACGACCTCTGGTATAGAACTTCCTCCACCGGATTTTTGTCATTACATCTCGGGAACTCGGCATCCTACGGATTTTGACCTCAGTCCTCTAACGATGGAACCAGGCCCCGGCTCGCTGCTGCTACCGGCCACGATCGCTTTGGTCAATCAATGCTCGCAGAATCCACTGTCTCGTGGAGCCATCTATGGTCAAGATCTGGTTTGGCAGAGCGAACAACGCGCGATGCATACGATGGTTTTCGGTCCCACCGGGGCAGGAAAAAATACCAAAGTTATAGATCCGCTTCGTTTTTCGGCGATTGCCGACCCCAAGCAAACTGTTGTTTCATTCTCGCTCAAGAGCAGCGATTATGGACCGATGCGTTTGCTTTGCAAAAAGTTTCGCAAACCGCTCTATGTTATCAATTTAAACGATGCCGATCGCAGTCTCGGTTGGAATCCACTCGATGTTGAATCAACGGACGAAGCCGTCGATGTGATCCGCCGCTACGCAGACTCTGTCAAAAATCCTGCGGCGGAAGACTCGGAATTTTGGAACCAATGGATCAAAACGGGAATGACGGGTGGTTGGGAAGCCGGGTACCGCGCCTTTCCCTACCTCTACAAGCTTTTTACCCTTCCGACCGATGAGTTGGTCAAAACCCTCAGAAGCCACTCCAACCCCAGCTCCAAGCAACTTGCCAATTTTTTGGACGGCCGTTCGCATAACGCGGAAACCGTGCTGGCTTCCATTGTCGGCGCCATGAGCAGCTTTCTCACACAAAGCGTCGTCCGCATCATGAGCAGCAATGAGTTGAAGTTGAATCAAATACTACGCAAACCAGTCTGCTTGCATATCGAGATCGCCGAGTCGCGACTGGAAACGCTCTTGGTTCTCTACCAAATGTTCGCTCGGGCCGTCACCGATGAATTGATCGACCTCGCCGAAAGATATCCACACAAACGTGTACCAGCGACACTTTTTTATGATGACCTTCCTTCACTGGGCCGCATCCTTACCCCAGCTCGCATGATGACCATGCGTTCCCGAGACATTGGTACGGTCTGCGGTGTCCAATCACTCTCCAGCCTGGAAACGATTTACGGTTCAGCCTGTCGCGCATTGATCGACAATGTCCATACGAAGATCGTGCTGCCCGGTGGCGTCTCAGGCGATGCAGAATTTTTCTCTAACTCCACTGGCATGCAGATGGTGGCGCTACCCACCTATGAAAATCAATCCCCGATGTACGTCAACCGTCCGCTGCTTTCCGGAGCTGACATTCGCACGCCAAACTACCAACACCCCCTGATGGATCTCCCCGCCACCTTCGTCGTCGGTCCAATCACCTTTCAGGCCTACTTGCAAAAGTCGTATGAACATCCCGATATGGCACCCGTGCTGCAAGCGGCGAAGAAGATATCAGGCCGAGAGAAATTGCGCAGAAAAGATTTTTCGAAGACATCGACCACTCAAGATGCCACGAAGATTGTTGCCGCGGAATCAACTAAAGGCAAAGGTTTTACCAACACCCAGAATTGGTCCCCTGACCAAATCAAGGAACTCTTGGAGAAAATCAAGAAGCACTCCTTGGACTGGGATAATACGACCGGAAGTTCGCGCAAGTGGTGGACGCAATTCGAAGAAGAAAACAAGGCTCGACCAGGATTGATTCTTCGCCTAGCCGAGGAACTTCAAGAACGCAACGCGACCATCACCGATTTCTTCCTGAGTTACGTCTACAGCAATACCGACAACATTCAAGCCAACCTGCACTATCTTGACTACAGTCGCCTTCGCAAAGCGGAAGAGGAAAAGAAGAAGAAACTGCGAGATAAAGCCCAAGATTCGGCTTGATGGGAGCGGCTGCCAAAATCCAGTCGATGCATCGAGTGGAGGTACAACGCTCATTCGTTTTTTGCCAGCTCCAGCGTGTTTCCACGCGGACTTCGACTCTCAACTCGAAGCCGCATTTTTTTCGCAAACCGACTCTCCAAGGTAGTGCGCAACTTTCGTAACGCATACCTTGAAGAGCTCGCGTTTGAGCCGATTCTGTCTCGACCTTTTTTTGCCTCGGTCTGTTTCTGGAGACTCCTTTTTAGGGCCCATGGTTTCAAAGGACAGCGTCTGTCTTGACAGGTATCTGTTTTGGCCTGCCCCTCAGTGGGACAACTGGCTTTCGGACACGTTACCCGGTCTGGAATATCACTCAGCAGCATGCCCAGCGGATCGCCAGGCGACTTGGATCGGGAAAGCGGCAACGCGTAAAATGGACCGGTTATCCCTATTTCACAAATTTTTCGGGATGCTACGCCTCCAATCCCCCCTTGAAACGCAAAAAATATGTCCCAAATTCACCGCAAATAATGCGGAAATTGATTAGGCAAAGCAGACCAAAGACTGGACAATATCTGGGACCTGCCTATCGTTCTTGTAGCCGACCACGAACTTTGATCTTGAGATCACCTTTCGTTGCAGGAGATTGTCGCTGGAAATTGCCCTCGAGGTATTTTCTTTCGCTCAACGGATTCTGGTTTTCGAATATCACCGATGGAAAAGAGACAGAACATGGCAACCATACCCTCAAATTCACTCGCCAGCACATTGCCGGATATCCAGTCAACTGGGGATCGCCGGAAGGTTGCCATTGATAAAGTTGGAGTGAAAGGGGTTCGATATCCAATCGTTCTTCGAACTCCCGGCAACGGAAATGGAACCGGTCAACTGCACACCGTTGCGACAGTCAACATGTATGTGGCTCTCCCGCACGATGTGAAGGGAACCCACATGTCTCGTTTCGTCGAAGTTCTTAACGAACATCACGAATCGCTCAGCTCCGATACGTTGAGCGATGTGTGCAAGGCGATGAAGCAGCGGCTCAAGGCGGATGAAGTGCACTTAGAGTTGAGCTTTCCCTATTTCATCGATAAAAAAGCCCCTGTCACAGGTCAAGTAGGTAAACTTGATATTGATGTTGGGTTCGAGATGGTCAGCAACGGCATTGAAGATTTTGTGCTCACATTAAAAGTCCCAGCTACTAGTTTATGCCCTTGTTCGAAAGAAATTTCCAAGTACGGGGCCCACAACCAGCGTTGCGAGATGACGGTTCGCGTACGGTTGGCCGAAGGTCAACATCTGTGGATCGAAGAACTCTTCTCGATGGTTGAGCAGTGTGCATCGACTCAGGTTTTCTCGGTACTCAAACGCCCTGATGAGAAATACGTTACGGAAAAGGCTTACGAAAATCCTAAGTTCGTAGAAGATATTGTCCGAGACATGGCGGTTCGGTTGAACGGAGACGATCGTATCGTGTGGTACCAATGCTATTCGGAGAACTTTGAATCCATTCATAATCATAACGCGTTCGCATTCATCGAACGTGACAAGCGCGATAACTAAGCCGGAAATTCAATGCGAAAACGAACATGGCCACCCTCGGGATGGCCATTTTTTTTGGAATTACCGGTCGCAATTTACGCGGTAACGTCAATTCCTCGACCGCTGCTCGATCCTTTGGCTACATCGGCCGCCGTTTTAAGGAGATCAACGGTCGCCTGTGCTACTTCTTTGTTCACCTTGGCGCTTTTGGCTGCCATTGCGTAAGCGATTTGAGTTTTGGTGACATCCCCCGCCAACGCGGCGTTGATTTGAGCCATCGCAGGACTCGATTGAACTGAGTTTGGAGACATGCAGAATTCCCTAACTTTTTTGGCGATATTCGGATCGGAATCTATGCAATTTTGCCAGCGACATCGCGCATCTTTCCCTTCCCTACGTCAAACGGAGACGAAAAGATAAGCCAATCCTCGAAAGTGGTACATTTTTGGAAGAAAATGGAGTCGGATTTGCGGATTAGGGGTACTTTTCGGCGGCATTACGGTTCGACACTGCTCCCTTGTATAACCGAACGCTTGACCGTACCTTTTGGTTTTTGGGAGGTTGGAGTACCTTGGTTGCCGGTGAGCTGGCAGATTAATCTTTGTTCCTTAAGGGCTTGAAGGGTCATCATGCGAGTCGTGGTGCTGGAAAATGCCGAAGCGGTGGCTCAGTTCGCCGCAGATTTGATCGTGAGGCAGGTGAATGGCAAACCGAATTCTGTCCTAGGTCTAGCGACTGGTTCGACGCCACTGGGAACCTATCGAAAGTTGATCGAGGCTTACCAAGGCGGTCGAGTGACTTTTAAATCGGTGACGACTTTCAATTTGGACGAGTATTTTGGTTTGGAACCGACGCACGAGCAGAGTTATCGCCGCTTTATGTGCGAGAGTTTATTTAACCACATCGACATTGATCTAACCAAAACGCATGTTCCGCTGGGATCCTCGGACGATGTCGAGCAGGAGACCGCTGGCTACGAGCAAGCTATTCGTGTTTCGGGGGGCATAGATCTTCAATTGCTGGGGATTGGAACGGATGGTCATATTGCCTTCAATGAACCAGGCTCTTCGCTGGCGAGTCGAACGAGACTGAAGACGTTAACGCGGAGGACGCGAGAGGATAATGCTCGCTTTTTTGGTTCGCTCGACGGCGTCCCCAAAATGGCGATCACGATGGGGATCGGGACGATCATGGAGTCGCGTCAACTTTTGCTCTTAGCCTGCGGCGAAGGGAAAGCGGAGGCGATTGCCAAGAGTATCGAGGGGCCCATTTCGTCGATTTGTCCAGCTTCTGTCCTTCAATGGCATCGTCAAGCGATAGTGGTACTGGACAAAGGGGCAGCTCGCAGTCTGTCACAATTGGAATATTATGCGGATTGCGAAGCGAACCTTAAAGAGGTGGCAAAAGTCTAAATTTTGTGGCGTTGGGGTTGTTGCATAACCGCGAGATAACGTAACAATAAACCCTCTGAGTAGGCGGCGTTGCACGACAAAGGTCAAAGCCAAGTTCGCAGGTCCTTCGTAATGTTGGCCATCGATTTGGTGGGTTTTATTTGAACCGATGATCGAGTCGGTCCTTTTGGGGAATCCATCGGAAGCTGGGTTACGTCGAAAGGCTGGGGTTATGACGAAACGTCGGAGTTACGACGAAACGCCGGGGTTACGACGAAACGCCGGGGTTACGACGAAACGCCGGGGTTAAGACGAAACGCCGGGGTTAAGACGAAACGATTGGGAAGGAATTGGCTAGTTCCTGCAAATTGAATTTTGGAAGTTTGAACAGCTCGGTCGAATAAAGATAGAATAGAGCAAACGGAGAGGTGGCTGAGTGGTCGAAAGCACCGGTTTGCTAAATCGGCGTACAGGTAACACTGTACCGCAGGTTCGAATCCTGTCCTCTCCGCTGTAATTCTGAAAGACACGCAGTAAAACCCTGGTTTTCCCAGGGTTTTTCGCATTTCTGGCCAATTGCTTTGGCTTTCCTGCACGTGCATGCTTGCACATGCTGCGTCGTCTAGTGCGCTGCCTTGGCCCCTGGTGAGTCGTCCAGTGAGTCGTCAGAGTCGCCTCAAAACCTCCGTTTTCACAGGGGAAACATGTGGTTTTGCAGCAAAGGTGGTAGGATTCGAACTACCTAAGTGACCTATTGATACAAAGAGATTTTGAGAACAGGCCGAAACAGCGTAACATACCGATCCAATCACAGTAGTAAACTCGGCTTAGCGAAGAAAGAACGCTTCAACGAGATGAATGTTTCGCGGAAAAACCCACTCCATCTCAGCACTCTGCTGATTGTTGCCGGGACTGCATTTGCGCTGCTGCTGATCGTGATCCCTGGTGAGATTGACGATCGCTACTATGCTCGCGACTTTCAACAGCAATCGCATGGTTGGCCATGGGTTCACTTGCACCGTTTCGTTCCCAAGCCAAATTCAGAGGGGGAGGGACGCGAGCAACTCCAACAACGCTTGGAAACGTATCGCAAGCATGGTAATCCTCTACCTTTGATACCGATTCCTGGCGGCCGCTATTGGACCAGTTTCGAAAACTGGACGTTTTGGAAAGGGATGCTTGCTCCGAACTGGATGGGTTGTCTGTTCAACGCGCTGTCTTGTACAGCAATCCTGTTGGCAGTCGGTTTCCTCGTCGAGCTCAGGCGAAGGAAACGAAATTCATTTTGGCAAGTCTCGCTACCAGAACTGCTTGGCATCTTCGTTGCCGTGGCCGTCATCGTTACCTTAGTGACCGAATCGGTCAGACAAATCCAACGCGAAGCGAAAGCTCGGCAGTTGCTGGTCGAGCCCCAAGCAACTCGCTTCGTGTTCATCGATGCGGCACCAGCGTGGTTGAGAAAACTGACAGACAACAGTCGGTTCCTCCAAGTTCGAGTAGTAGGGACTAAACCGGTACCGCTGGGGTGGCGTGTGCAGGAAGTCCAATTCGAAGATCAAGGCCTGGGATGGTTCAACAATGCCGCAGAATGTTCGAAGTGCTTGGAAAGCTTTCCTTACATGACGACACTAGACCATTGGAACTCCGGTAGCCAAAGCCTTGAATTGGTGGCGAATGCTCCCGCTGAAAACATTCAACGCATGTCGCTTTTTCCAGCTTATTCTGTTAGCGATAAGGACTATCGATTCCTCGGTCGATTCAGCAATCTGGAAGTGCTTTGCTTACGAGATATCGACCTGGATAAGGTTCGTTTCGAGTTCCCGGTGCTACCAAAATTGGTCGAGATATGTATTGATGATAATCGGGTGACACCGCGCGTGCTGGAATGGCTTCGCCAGCAACCGCGATTAAAACGCGTAAAGCTATGGTCGGCGTTTTCTATCAATGAAAGCCGATGGCGCGAGGTTCAGTCGGCGCTACCGGGTATGACGATCCAAGATCGCCTTGGGGACGTTCATCCCTAGATTACAAAAAGCTCGCTTGCGGGGATAAGAAAATCGAAGGCCTGATCTTCTTCGATCGATGGCGCCAATTGGCCGTCGTAAATCAGGACGGTTCGAATCGATTGATTCTTCGGCAGTTTAATCGCACCGATTTTGCGGTCGACTTCCTGAATGACTGAGGTGCTGATCTGGCTTTTGAATTTGATTTCACACACATAAACGGATCGCTTGGTTTGGATCAGAAGATCGATCTGACATCCTTGCTTCCGCTGCGTTTTGCTTTGGCGATAAGGGCCGGCGTAAAGAACAGTATGTTGGGGAATCCGAAGTTGTTTAAAGATCACCCCCAGGTTCTCCAATACAAGATTTTCGAATTGAAGGCCCATGATCGTGTCCCACTGGTCGAGTTGTTCTAAGGCGATTGACTTAAAACGACCTTTGATGATCTGGGCGCGATGAGGCTCGACGTACTTCAGGTAGAAACGAAGGTAATTATCCGATAGACGGTAGCGCAATTGACGCGATGGAGAGCTTTTGGAATTGGTGAGCCCCTCGGATAACCTAGGTGAAACATCCTTTGCAACAAAGCCTGCAC
>JBIKMB010000397.1:0-3344 GCA_044359485.1 Pirellulaceae bacterium
GGTCGCTGTCATTCACGGTCTGTAAACCGATCGTTCCGGAGCACTTCATTGACTCGGGTCTTGTCTCGGGATCTGCCGCTCGCACTACCCCAAGGGGGCGGGCGGCAGAGAGGCCGACTCATTTCGGTCTTGTGATGGATTCGGGAAAATTCGTATACTCTCCAAAGCCTCAGGACCACAGGATGCGAACTGAGTTGGCACCGAGGGCGTAAGTGTCGTTAGCAAATGGAATCTGGTTTGGGAAGGAGTCCAGCTTCAAAATTGCAGAGAATTTGATTTTCACTCAAGCAAGACCGTTACGTTCGTTGAAGCGGGTATGTTCGCTGAAGAATAGCTCAACGTTACGAAGCGAAGGTTTGAGAAAAGTTTGGAAATCAAAGGCTTGGGTGGCCGAAACTTCTAGTACGTCTAAAAATGGCGTGCCTGCGAAGTCTGCAATATTGGATTACGGATAATTTCTCCCGACACGGATAGCAGCGCTTGATTCCAATGGATTCACGCCGAGGGGTAGTGGATTTTGAGGAAAGTTGCCGGTGGTTGGTTTTCGTTCTTCAGGGGGAAATGTCATGGAAATCCGTGGCCTTCAAGGTATGCAATCGATAGCGGGTGTGGCAGCGCCGGGAAAAACGGGGCGCCCGTCGGCTACATCCGAAACGTCTCCAACTTCTTTAGCGCCGGTCGATGAACTCGATCTTTCCGCAGAGGCTCAAGCGCTCAGCAGCGCTGCGGCTCTAACGTCTCCCGCTGAAACTGCCGCTGCCGATGGTGGCATCCGCACCGATAAAGTCGCCGCACTGCGCCAAGCGATCGCCGAAGGAAACTATGATTCACCCGAACGCATGTCCGCCGCACTAGATCGATTCTTGGACGAATACGTCTAAACGTTGACGCGTTGGAAACCCTAAAGCACTCAAGCCCCTGAAGTGTAACAGCCTGGGCGCTCAAAAGTCTGGGCGCTCAACCGACTTGAAATTCAACGCTGCTAGAGTTCTGCAGCGTTAGAGTTCAATCGTGAAATCGTTTTGAGAACTCGTGACTTCAACGATGATTTCCCGTTTTTGCTCGCACGCGGGTGCTCCCGATTTGGGCTTTTTGGGTTTTGGTTTCTTGTAGGCCTCTTCCTCTTCAGATTCGTTTTCCGTGGCCGAGTCCTCTTGCTCGGATTGTCCCGAACTTGGCGTTTCAGCCTTTTCCGAGGAACCTCCTTCCCCTGCTGTGTATTCGACTCGATGCTTCCCTTGAATTGCACCGTCAAAGCGTCCGTAAGTACTGAGCACGAACGTGCCATCGGGTTTTACTTCAGCAGTGGCCACTTTCCCGGTTTCTTGTGTCGTGTCATCGCCTATAGGGATGAAAGTCACCGTACCACCCGAAACAGGCTGACCGGCACACAGCACTTTTCCCGCCGCCGGTCGCACCGCGAATTTTGCATCGCTGCAACCGACACCCTGCGATAAAGTCAGCAGCAAAATTAAAACGATTGACTTATGTCCGAAATGAATCCGCGAAGGTGACATCAGCTCGCGCATGCGATTCGCTTTCCAGAGAGAGAAAAGGAAAAGAGACTTGAAAAACATACCCTTGTACTAGTTCAGCCTGTACTGGCTCAGCCTGTACTGGCTCAACCTGTACTGGCTCAACGTTTACTGGCTCAACGTTTACTGGGCATCGAGTCGATTCACTTCTCCTCCAGCGCGAGTTGCCAGCGAACGGTAGATTGTCATGTTGATATTTTCGGTGATGAAGCGTACCGAACCGTCGACGAGCAAGAATTGTGCTCCGCCAGGATGATAACTTCCCGCGTATTCGCCATCGTTATTGAAATGTCCATTGGCATCGCGACTGTTCGCGTTGATGGGATCATCGGTTTCCATTCCCACCAGATACTCTGAAACGTCGGTGGGAGGATTCCCATCACCTCCAGCAGAAAAATTGTAACGTCGATCACTCCCGGGCATTCGCTGATAATTAGGGGCTCCGCGCAGTTCGTCTTGTACTTCGGCTACCAAAAATGTGTTCGTTGTTCCATCGATCACATCGGCGAACTTGACATAGCTGTTCAGAAAAAACATACCATTGGCTCGATACGCGATATCGGTCGGCTCATCGGCTTGGTCACTGTTGAAGGTCGTCGTGCCACAAACACCGTTATAGGTGCTGAGTTGGTAACCGCTTTTGGACGAGTTGCTTATCTGTCCAGAAGGATGCGTTGGACACTGAAAGACGCTGATTCGCGTATCGCGCCCCGCTAAACGTTGCTTGGCGGAAGTCTGAGTGCCCGCATCAGTACCGATAACATCGCTCACACGGTTATACAAAGCAGACTGCTCCACGAAGGGGAGAATTCGGGAATGCCAAGTCCATCCATCTCCGTATAACTCAGGTGGACTACCGTTAAACAACACAATGTTGCCTGGGGGCATACGCTTGAACGAGCTTTCGTAATTGTGCAGCGCCAATCCGATTTGCTTGAGATTATTGGAGCACGACATCCGCCGTGCAGCTTCACGCGCAGACTGCACCGCTGGCAGAAGCAAGCCAACGAGGATTCCAATAATGGCAATAACAACTAAGAGTTCAACAAGGGTAAAACCTTTTACATTTCGGCGCAGAATGTTGCTGCGGCTACGTCGAAGAGTCATACGCGTTCCCTTTGCATTCACAAGGAGAAGAGAGGAAAAGAGCGAGCCTGAGGACAAGATGAGCTGGACAAGATGAGACGATAAGTGGCGTTGGGGTTGCAGGAATGTGTATGAGACTTTTCCTGAAAACCCCAAAGCAAGTTGAAACTAAGACCATGGTGGAAAACGTATCAAACTTGCTCTGCGAGAAGCAATCCTTTTCGTTCACAAGCTATTTATTCTTGATAAGATTTTTAATTTTTTTTCGGAACAACCCCAAGGAAGGTCGCTTATAAGTATTATAAAGAAACGTAAATCCAGGAAATTTAACGGCTAGAATATTATGGATATCGATGCGATCCAACTCGGCTGCCTCTGCTGCGCGCAGCAGCGCGAGCGTTACGGAAGAGGAGCCAGAAAAAAGCGGCGGCTAAATAGTAGATGGCAACAGCCTTAGCCTTCGATGGCTAGTCTGCTTACAGATAGAGCTATCGATCCCGATGCCGCTGTGCTGTTCGTCGATAAGACGCTTGCCCCTGAGAGGTCGATGTGCGGCATTACTAGCGGCATTACTAGCGGCATTACTAGACGTCGACCTGCAAGGTGCAGACGCATCAGACACGATCTTGCACGCGGCGTTCCCGTTTTTGACGACTGCAGTCGTCACAGACACCTTGGATAATCAAGCGATGGCCGCGGACTCGAAAGCGATGATCCCGAGCG
>JBIKMB010000183.1:0-11604 GCA_044359485.1 Pirellulaceae bacterium
ACAACAACATTAATGAGCGGATAGACAACCTTTCTAGTGCGAGGATCAGTAAGATCTTCGAAGTGAGATTGGATACTAATAGAAGGTTTCGACGACTTTGACATGCGACTGACTCCTGGCTTAGCATAACGAGCTCAGTCGTCCACCAACCAACGCTCAAAATGCAGTGCCTAAGTTTCGCATATTACCCAGCATGGCGCAATCGCCCTGGTGGGAATTCTTAATTTTTTTGGCGCAATCTTATCTGGATTTGCGCCGCTGGTTGTGGGGACCTATAAAGAAAGTATCGGTATGGAAAAAATGTTAGCAGCGACTTCGGTCGCGTATTGGATCGCAGGAGCCATCTTAATTCTTACGATTGCCACTATTTATAAGAAGGATTGGGTTCGAGTACACCCGCGGCAGTTGTGGGTAGCGAAAAAAAGTGGCTAGCATCCCATTGAAATAAAATTGTTTTGTTTTTGTGACAATAAAAGGTTCCCAATGCGTCGCATCCTGATTGCTGAATGCAAACAAGAAGTTTCAACGTTCAATCCTCATCGCAGTACTATCGCTGATTTTGCGATTCGACGTGGCAATGAAATCTTGGAATATCATCGCCAGATTCGCAACGAAGTGGGTGGCGCGGTGTCGGTTTTTGATCAGGTATCGGATCTGGAGCTTATTCCAACCTACAGCGCTTTTTTTATTACTTCGGGGGGAACGCTGGCAGAAGATTCGTGGCAAAAGATATCCAAAGATTTTTTGGGTTCGATCCAGGATGCTTATTCGAACCATAAGGTTGATGCTATCTATTTCTGTATGCATGGTGCGATGGCATCGGAGCACGAATTGGATCCGGAAGGCTATTTACTGGAAGAGACGCGACGGATTGTCGGTGAAACGTTGCCGATCGTCGTATCTCTTGATTTGCATGGAATTCTCACGGATCGAATGTTGCGTCACAGCGATGCAATCGTGGCTTATCACACTTACCCGCATATCGACTTTTTTGAAACGGGCGAACGAGCAGCCAGATTGCTTTTAAGAATCATGAATGGAGAGGTTAAGCCGATTACGGCGAAAGTCGCTATACCAGCATTAGTTCGGGGCGATGAGCTGATAACGGAGACGGGCAAATTTGGCGAGGCTATTCGAATAGCGCAGCGTTACGAGACTTCGTCGCCAGGACTTTCGGCTGGGATGTTTATCGGAAATCCATTCACCGATGTTCCATCTCTGCAAACCTACAGTTTCGTTGTGACCGATGCTGCGGAGGAGATTGCTACTCGCGGTGCCATGCAGATTGCCGAGAATTTTTGGTCTCATCATGAACAGATGCAGGTTCCGCTCACATCGTTAAGCAACCTTGTGAAGCGACTTCGGCGGCGAGTTGCGGAGGGGCGATGTGGGACGGTCGCGCTGGTCGATGCGGCGGATGCAACAAGCTCGGGCGCATCGGGCGACAGCAATGCGATTTTGAGACAATTGGTTGAGAATGATATTCGTATTCGCACATTGATGCCGATGGTTGATGCACCAGCCGTCGAGAAAGCGATGCGAGCCGGGATAGGAGCGACCGTCGAAGTATCTTTGGGAGGAACCTTAGACGCTAAACGTTTTTCGCCGATCACGATCACTGCCCGGGTGCGATTACTGAGTGATGGTAAATTTCAGAGTGAGTCCTTTGGTGAGCATTGGTATGCTGGGCCGACAGCCGTTTTGCAGAGCGGAACGATCACTTTGGTGGTCAGCAGTCGGGCGGTAAGTTTATATGATCGTAGTTTCTTTTTAGCGCATGGACAAAATCCGCAGCGTTTTCAGGCTGTGGTGGTGAAGTCACCTCACTGTCAGAAGCATATGTACGCAGAATGGTGCGATGAGATGATTATGGTGGACGCGCCTGGGTCATCGAGTGCAAATTTGCCCTATCTGGGTCATACTCGCTGCCCTAGACCAATTTTTCCTTTAGATGCCGACGTTATTTTTCAGCCGCGGGTCGAGATCTTCAAACGAAATGCATAGGTAACTAGTTTGGGAGTTTGACCTCGACCCGTTGGTATGTCTGAGCATAAGAGTGTAGTGGTAGTTGATAAATGCCTAGCCAACAGAGTGTTTAGCCAATAGAGAGTGGATGATCCATGAGAATTCGTGAAATCAAATGTGCAGGCTTGCGGGGCGCAACGCCCGAGGGGGGCTGGAGCAATGAACTTCGTCCCGAGGATTGCGTTCATACGCTGATCGCAGTTCATACGGACGAGGGCGATGTTGGTTTAGGCAGTGTGTTCACGAACGATGCCTTGGTGGTCGCTGCGCTGAATGTCTTGCGGCCTTTGGTGATTGGTGAATCGGCTCTCGAACCAGAAAGGGTTTCGGAAAAACTCCATCAAAATATGTTCTGGCTGGGGCGAGGGGGTTCGATCACGCATACGATCAGCGGGATCGACATTGCGTTGTGGGATTTGTTTGGCAAGGCAACCGGTCAACCGATCAGCCGACTACTGGGGGGGAGATATCGTGAGCGCGTTCGGCCTTATGCTTCATTGTTGATGGAGGAGCCTGTGGTGTTAGCCGAACGGCTGAAGGGTATCAAGTCTCAGGGCTTTCGCGCGTTCAAGATTGGTTGGGGGCCTTTTGGGCGCCGCGATGCGAAAACCGATGAAGCGATCGTTGCTGCGGCTCGAGATGCGATTGGGCCGGAGTGTCAGTTGATGGTCGATGCAGGTGGAAGTGATGCACATTGGCCGGGGCAGTATAAGTGGGCCTTGAATACGGCAAAGATGTTGAAGCATTATGACGTGACTTGGTTTGAGGAAGCGCTCACGCCAGATTCGTTGGATGACTTTATCAAACTTCGCGAACATTCTCCGGTTCCGATTTCCGGAGGTGAGGTTTTAACGCGAAGACAAGCTTTTATGCCTTGGCTCGAAAAGCGTGCGTTTGATATTGTTCAGCCCGATGTTACCAAGGTTGGTGGGATCAGTGAGCAGCGGCGTATCGCCTGGATGGCCGAAGATTACGGGGTGAAATTTATCCCGCATGGTTGGAATACTGCGGTGGGGCTTGCCGCGGATTTGCAATTGGCGGCCGCCATTCCACTGACAGATTTCGTCGAGTATCTCACCGGCTCACCGTTCATTGATGAGATTACGCTCGGTGGCTGGAAATTGGATCAGGAGGGTATGTTGGCCATACCGCAGCAACCGGGCCTCGGGTTACAACTCGATCCAGATATCGTGACCAAGTACTCGGGGCGGGCCGATTTGCTACGTTCCTGATACGGGAAAGTTCAGTAAATCCGCAGCGATACACGCAATTGGCCGCAAAGGGTGAGTATCCAACCTAAATTGTTTGATTGTAATTATTTAGGTTAGGTAGCCTAATTGAAAAAGCGTTGAAATTTAGGCCCGATTGAGCTATAGTTTGAGTGGTTCTGACACGAGCTGAATATCTGGTGTAGGGCTCCCGCCTCCTGCGAAATCATCTCCTTTATCATCTCCCCGGAAGCTCTACTGAACTTCAGGAAAAATCATGTTTCGATTTAAACTTCTACTCAGCGCAAGCTTCGCGATTGCCATGCATGGTTGGCTGTGGAGTGATGGTGCCCACGGCGAAGAGCCGCTCGACTTCAATCGCGACATTCGTCCGATATTGTCAGAGAATTGTTTTTATTGTCATGGTCAAGACAAAAACAAACGCGAGGGAAATCTTCGTTTAGATGATCGCGAAGCGGCCGTAAGTGCAGGTGCGATTGTTCCTAACGATGTCATGACCAGCGAATTGGTCCAACGCATTCATTCGACGGACCCCGAAACGTTGATGCCGCCGCCAAATTCCAATCGTCGTCTGAGCGATGAGCAAAAGAAAATGCTCAGTCGTTGGATTGAACAGGGGGCGGGATATTCGAGTCACTGGGCATTTATAACGCCGCAGCGTCCGCTCGAACCTGAGGTCAAGCGGACGGAATGGGTTCGAAATCCGATCGATCGATTTGTTTTAGCGGAATTGGAAAAACGCGGTTTGTCACCTTCGCCGGAGGCTGATCGGGCTACGTTGATCAAGAGGCTGTATGCGGACCTCGCCGGGCTGCCGCCGACGCCGGAAGAAGTAGATGCGTTCGTGGAGGATACCGATCCGCTGGCCTATGAAAAACGTGTCGATCTCTTGATGAATGCATCAACATATGGCGAACGAATGTCTCTCGCTTGGCTTGATGCGGCTCGTTACGCGGACAGCAATGGATTCCAACAAGATGGTGACACTTGGCAATGGTATTGGCGCGACTGGGTGGTCAAGGCGCTCAATGAAAACCTCCCCTTCGATAAATTCACCATTTACCAACTCGCTGGAGACTTACTTCCCGATGCGAGGCTCGAGCAGAAAATAGCGAGCGGTTTTAATCGCAATCATCTTCTCAATGGCGAAGGTGGAGCGATCGCAGAGGAACAAAGGTTTGTGATTTTGTTCGACCGAATTGATACGACCGCTACGACATGGTTGGGGCTGACGATGGCGTGTGCCCAGTGCCATGATCATAAGTACGACCCGATCACGATGAAAGATTATTACAGTCTTATGGATTGTTTTAACCGTGTTCCCGAAAGTGGTGTACCGCAATATTTTTCAAGCCGTGTTCGAGTCGCGGCACCGTTTGTGGAAGTCCCCACAGAAGAAAATAAAGCGAAAATAGCGGAATGGGAATCGAAGATTGAAGAACTAAGACCGGCGATGAATCAATGGCTCGATGCAGCCTATCAGGGGTGGAAGATTGGTATCTTGTCCGATGGAAAGCCGGCAGAAGGGAAGGCGTTGCCTGAGGCTCTAGTTAATATTCTGAAGAAGGAAGAGAAGGATCGAAGCGAGGAGGAAAAAAAACAATTAGAAAATCTTCTTCGGAAGCATTTCGATGAAAAGGTAAGCAATCAACTGGGCGATGCGGTTCCGAATCGAACTACGATCAAATCGCTTCAGGATCAACTGAACGCTTATCGACAAGATCAAATTCCACGCGTGATGATCATGAGCGACGCTCAGCCTCGAGAGACGCACATACTCGACCGTGGTGCTTATCTTACGAAGCTGGACAAGGTGACTTTTTCCACTCCCGAATTTTTGCCGCCGATGCCGGACGATTTTCCGAGGAATCGATTAGGTTTGGCGCAATGGTTGATGTCGCCCCAGCACCCGCTAACCAGTCGAGTGCAGGTGAATCGAATTTGGCAACATTATTTTGGGCAAGGCATTCTAAAAACGGCTGAGGACTTCGGTGTTCAAAGCGAATATCCCATGCATCTATCACTGCTGGATTGGCTAGCCTGCGAGTTTCGTGATGGTGGGTGGAATATGAAAGCCATACATCGCTTAATTGTTACAAGTGCAACCTACCGGCAAAACAGTCGTGTAACTCCGGACCTTTTGGCAGCCGATGCGGAGAATCGACTCTACGCAAGGGCCACACGGTACCGTATGCCAGCGATGATTCTGCGCGATTGGGCGCTGGCAACTTCCGGATTGTTAGATACAAGATTGGGAGGAAAACCGGTTTATCCCTATCAGCCCGATGGCATTTGGGAGTCGCTAGCGATAACCAAGGAACGCGACTTTACTTATCCGACATCAAGTGGCTCTGATTTGTATCGGCGTAGTCTTTACACGTTCTGGCGTCGAACGGTGTCTCCCGCGAACATGTTTGATGCATCCAATCGCCAAGCTTGCCGTGTTCGGCAATCGCTGACGAGTACACCGCTTCATGCCCTTACGACGCTCAATGATCCGACGTGGATTGAAGCAGCGCGGGTTCTCGCGGAGAGAGTTCTCAAAGCAAATGGAGATACCAATGAAGCGATTCGCTCAGCATTCAAACGAGTGCTGGCGCGGGAGCCTAATGCGGATGAGATGAATGTATTAAAACAAGCCTTTGAAAAACAGATCAAGCATTTCATGAACGATGCGCCGGCCGCACAGGCCATTTTGTCGGTTGGCTCCGCGCCAAGAGATACAGCGTTGGTGGCCGAACAGCATGCGGCGGTAACCGCAGTCTGTTTGGCGATTATGAACCTCGATGAAGCATTGACGCGGCAGTAGTACGGGGCTTTGTCGGCCAGCGGTCACGGCATGGAATGCGTGATTTTCGGACAGCGTGAGACTTTAACGAATCGGTGCCTTAGATGTTTGAAGACTTACTGCAGCAAAATAAGATGCATGTGTCGCGACGAGCGCTTTTTGGCAAAGCTGCTTCGGGGTTAGGTGCGATCGCTTTGGGCTCGCTTTTGCAAAAAGACGCGGCATTGGCCAGCGATTCCGCTGCGGGGACGAAAAAAGGTGGCATACCGGGTTTGCCACATTTTGCGCCAAAAGCCAAACGAGTGATCTTGCTGTGGCAAGGGGGCGGACCATCGCACGTCGATTTGTTTGATGAAAAGCCAGTGCTCGCGGAACGGAAGGGACAAGATATTCCCGACTCGGTTCGCGGTTCTACAAGACTCTCTACGATGTCCAGCGGCTACGCGAAATGGCCCTGTTTGGGGGCGATCAAGCCTCATAAAAGTTACGGCAATTGCGGTATGCGTATGAGCGAAATGATGTCCCATGTGGGTCATTGGGCAGATGAACTCACCTTGGTTCGCTCGATGTATACCGAAGCGGTGAACCATGCACCGGGAGTTACCTTCTTTCTTACGGGGGCACAAGTGCCTGGTAGACCAAGTATGGGAGCATGGTTGACCTACGGCTTGGGAAGCGAAACGGAGGAGTTGCCGTCGTTCGTGGTGATGACCTCCAGCGATAAGGGGAAAACCTGCGGCCAACTCTTTTTTGATTACTATTGGGGTTCAGGATTTTTGCCATCTCGATTTCAAGGTGTTCGCTTCCGAAATACGGGAGATGCAGTTCCCTATCTGGCCAATCCTCCAGGTATGAGCGCCCAGAGCAAACGCGATCTACTGGATGATATTGCAGCCATCAACGCTCAGCATTTGGCAGAATATGGTGATCCTGAAATTGAAACAAGAATTGCCCAATACGAAATGGCATTTCGAATGCAGTCGAGCGTTCCGGACCTGATGAACTTCAGCGATGAGTCAGCGGCAACCATCGAACGCTATGGTGTTGATGCACTCAATAAGGGAACCTTTGCGAATAACTGCCTTGTGGCGCGGCGGCTTTTGGAACGCGGTGTTCGTTTTGTACAATTGATGCATGCCGGATGGGATCAGCATAACAATCTATTCACTCAATTGGAGCAACAATGCATTGATACCGAGATTCCTGCGGCCGCTTTGCTGCAAGATTTAAAAGATCGCGGAATGCTCGAAGACACGTTGGTCATTTGGGGCGCAGAATTCGGTCGAACCCCATTCGGTCAAGGGGATCCGGTCAAGCCTAATGGTCGAGATCATTTTGGCAAGGCCTTCAGTTGGTGGTTGTGTGGCGGAGGCGTGCGCCAGGGATATGTGCATGGTGCAACCGACGATTTCGGCTGGAATATTACCGAGAAACCGGTTCATGTGCATGACATGCAAGCGACCATCATGCATCTTTGCGGGATTGATCATGAGCGTTTGACGTTCCGCTATCAGGGACGCCAATTTCGCCTTACGGATATACATGGACATGTAGTCAAAGATATCGTAGCTTAATCGTTTCGCTGATATCATCGAATTCTCTCGGCAGGATCTGTATCATGCTTCGTCTATGTATCGGTATGTGGTCTTGTTTGACGTTTATATCCGTTTTGCAAGCCGCAGAGGAATCGGTCGTTTCCCTAGGAGCAGCGCCTGAGAAGATTATTAGTGACTGCTTATTCACGGAAGGTCCAGCCGCAGATGCTGAGGGTAATGTATTTCTCACGGACCAACCGAATGATCGAATTATCAAAGTTGCTGTCGATGGCAAGATTAGCGATTTTTTGAAGCCTGCTGGTCGTAGTAATGGATTGTATTTCGCGCCGGATGGAAAACTGATTGCATGTGCTGATGAGAAGAATGAATTGTGGGAAATTGCATCTGATGGAAGCCACAAAGTATTGGCTCGCGATTTTCAAGGGAAGAAGCTCAATGGTCCCAACGACGTATGGATTCATCCGGATGGATGGATGGTCTTTACCGATCCTTTTTATAAGCGTCCATGGTGGCAACACGATGAGAAACCACAAGATACTTGCGGCATTTATCGTGTGAATCGAGATGGGTCCAATATGAAACGCCTCGATGGCGATCTTAAGCAACCCAATGGAATTATTGGAGATGCTAAACGTGGTTACCTGTACGTAGCTGATATAAGCGACAAGAAAACCTATCGCTATGAAATTACGGCGGAGGGAGAAATCGCCAATCGCGAGCTTTTCTGCGCATTGGGTTCTGACGGTATGACCGTTGATAGTGAAGGGAATGTCTATTTAACGGGAAAGCTTGGAGTCACGGTTGTCGGTCTTGATGGTAAGGTTAAGGAAGTGATTTCGATCCCCGAACCGTGGACGGCCAATGTGACTTTTGGTGGAAAAGATCGCCAGACTCTATTCGTCACTGCCAGCAAATCGGTGTATACGGTGAAAATGCGAGTTCAGGGGCGATAGGATTTGTAAATCGTTACTCTAAATTCAAAAGCCAATTTTCGGGCGATCGGACTCCGGGATATTTTTCCCCGCTGAGAAAATAGAGTTTCGACTCAAGTTGGACAATTGGAACTGTAACGCGAGGTGCGGGAGTGCTTCCAACCGACTTCCATGTTTCAGTGGCGATATCGTAGGCCCATATGGTATCGGGAAAGCCACGATGAGCTGGGGGAAATTTTCCGACTTGCATTCCATCATCTCCGCTTACCAAAAGGATTTGGTCTTTCCATAACGGCGCGGGTGATCCGCAGGCTACGAGAGGTTGTGGCATCGCGGTTGTTTTCTCCCAACCAGTTTCTGCGCGATAGACCCAAGCATCTTGCAGGTATCTTCGCTTAACTATGCCTCGGACTTCATATAGCTCAGCGCCCCCAAACACAAACAATTCACTTTCGGTGGCCGATACATTGGCAAAAATTCTTCCGGGACCGGGGATGGGTTCGATCTCCTCCCAAGTTGCGTTGGATTGACTGAGGTTTAATTTCCAAACTTGTTTAGAGGATTCAGTCGCGGATGGTGAAAATTGACCGCCGACGACATAAAGGTTCGATCCCATTAGGACACCAGAACTGTTAGCTAGAGTCTCTGGTAATGGGGCGAGCTGCGAGAAGTGGAGCTGATTGGAGCGATACTCCATGGTGTGAACTTCGGAATAATGTCTGCTGACATCACTGCCACCAACACAAATAATCTTTCCTTTATAGGATGCCGATACGCCATAGCCCAATGCGTGAGGCAACTCTCCTACACGATTCCAGTGCTTAGAGTTCGGTTCCAAAGCGTAGATATCGGAGTACCAACGTTTGACACCACCTTCCCAAGGTTTGGCTTCGGGAAAGTTAGCTCCACCTGCCAGTAAAAGCGTTCCATTGGATTCGCCCGCGAACGCACCAGCAAATCCCTCTGTATTTCCTAAAGGAGGTAGCTGCTGCCATTGAGGAGGCATCTGAAAGCCTAATGTGAGCAGATATTGCGTGAGTAAAAGTAGATACAAAGGAAGCCTCTGAGGTGAGCGTCGATCAGCTTAATTGAAGGGGAGTTGTCCGTTTTGAGAAGAAGCAGTGTGAATACCCTCTTCAATGGTGGACAAGAACTTGGTTAGGAAACAGCTTGGAGCTAGGGAATGGATAAACAACAATTCCTAGAAAAATGTACCGATCGGCGAGACTCTGCGATCTGAATTGTGTTCATTGTTGCATGAAAAGTGAACTGTGCGGAAGTTCGTGGCTCCCGCCCAGTTCGTTCCACATCCCGGGTGCGCCGAGAATATGGACCTCGCATTGTAAAATCTAAAGCGTTACAAATTCAACTCATGAGCTGCAAGAATCGTCAAAAATACTTGCATGGCCTGTGGTCGTATCAATTGCTTTAACGCTGGATTAGCTGTTGATACTTTTGTTCGAGAGGGTATTCGAGCAAGAGATGTTGCTTTGATTGGCAGTATTGTCAGTCGCTTCAATGCTAGAGACTATCGAGCCACGGTAAGGATATCGGATTCGAATGATTTTGCAAATCTCTGCTATGGCTACGGTTCGCGAGCGTTTGGTTTGGGCGAGTCTCCATCTCTTTTTGGGAACCTTTTTGCTGACGATGACTTGGGGCAGTCATTTGCAACGAAATCAAAGTTTGTTTAAGGACAATCCACTAGCCGACTATCGATTCCAATTGCAGGCGGGGAAACCTTTTGATCTTCAAGAGGCTACTGAAAAGATTTTTTTGGGGACGCAGCACGAATCCGTTCGCCGCATTACGTTTCACGAGAATTGGGTTCAATGGCTAGCGGGGTTTGCTTATGAGCCGTTGCAGCGAACACAAAATACCGATTTGCTGATTGACGGACAGATTGCAGAGTGTTCTGAGCGCTCTCAGATATTAAAGACGCTGGCGGAAGAATGTGGCTATCCCTGTCGCTTTGTCGGATTGGGAGGTCATGTGGTTGTCGAAGTCGCAATGGAGCATGATTGGTGTGTCGCCGATCCTGAATTTGGACTCACGTTTTCCAGCAATGCGTACACACTGTCGCAGAAAAGCCAGCAAGCTTTGATTGAGGTCGCCTTAAGTTCGCGCGGCGTGTCCGACGAGCAAATAGAGAACTATCTGAGAATTCTGCAGAGCGAGGAAGATAATATAACCTTAACGATCGGCGAACCGCTTAGTCCGAGACTAAAGCTCGCAGAAGAAGTTTGCATGTGGTTATCTTGGCTTCTTCCCATGGCCTGTTATGGGGCTGCATTGAGCTGTTTCATGTCGGCGAGATATGCCACGAATTAGGCGAAGGCAATAGACTTGGGAGGAAACAATCGATTAGTGTCGTTGACGAGTGCGTGGGTGGGCTGGCGCTCACTGTCTTCCACCTTCGCAACATGTTTCGCAAATCGTATGACAGCGTTTGCAGTGCGCCTTGCCGCGAATCTCCATGGTCTCACCACCGCAAACGGGGCATACACAGCGATTCGCTCGCTCATCCCGATTTTCTTTTTTGGCAACTTCCGAAGCTGTGGAATCCGCCATGATGCCAACTCCCGACGCGAACTGATTAGTGACGCGAACTGATTAGTACTGAATATCAATATTACGATTGTGAAAGCTTTGTCCGGTTTCACAGCATCAAGTTATCGATCGGGAACTATTTTTGCAACTTCGCGCACAAAACGAAACTTTCAATTTTTTAAGTGTTTGAAACACAAGGTCCAGCGATGTGACTTTTGGATAAATTTATGCAATTTTAACCAAACGGCTTGAAAATTTCTTGACACATCCACCCCTATTAGGTGATCATCACACTCGGAAGAAGTAAATATGGGTTCGAAAAAGTGTTCTTATTGTTACTCAACCTCTCTCGCGAACGCTCTTTCACCGTTTGAAAATTGTGAGTTTTTGGTTCTTTTGCGTTTCTAACGCAATTCATTTGTTTCTTTTTATTCAATTCGAGAGGATTTTGTTCTATGAGCAGAACGCATTCAAGGATGCGGTTGCGACCCTTGGGATTTACCTTGGTCGAACTGCTGGTGGTC
>JBIKMB010000184.1:0-11572 GCA_044359485.1 Pirellulaceae bacterium
TTTGGAGCGTATCGGCATCCGGTTGTTTCTGTAGGGTCAACATGACGGCGGTTCCACCGCGCAATTCGCGATAGAGTGGAGATGAGTCGTTCAGGCCGTCGCGGCTTTCCGTTACACTCCCTGTCGCGGCTTCAGATTTCAGCTTTAGATACGCTTCAGGCTCAGAGATAGCAAATTGTACATTGGGTTCGATCTTGACCACAGATGATGCATCGCCTCGCGCGATAGGACCACCAAAACGAACGTCGGCGACATCACCAATTCGTATCGGAATTTGATCGCGCCACAGGATCGGTGTTGCAGCAATTTCATCTAAAGTGAGAGATTGCCCCTGGATTCGCAATAAAGACTCTTTGTCACCGCGACTGAGTACTCCACCACCTGCGATCACATTGGCCTTGGCGGCTGCCTCAGTTAATTGAGCGAGTGTTACGTTATGCATCGCAAGCCTCGAAGGGGAGGTAACGACCTGATATTGCCGAAGAATTCCCCCCATCACGGACACCTGCGAGACACCTTCCACAGAAAGCAGACGATTGCGAATGGTGAATTCGCCTAAGGTGCGGAGCTCCATCGCCTTCTTGTAGGCATCCATTTCGGATTTAGGTTTTGCCTCGCTGCGTATGGCCAACAACATGATTTCTCCCATAATGGAGGAAATCGGCGCCATAACGGGTGTCGTAGCAGGTGGAAGTTTCGTTCGGGCAAGCTGAATTTTCTCCGCTACGATTTGTCGATCAATGAAGATGTCAGTTCCCCAGTCGAATTCAACCCAGACGATCGAGAGTCCAATGGCGGATGACGAGCGAACACGTTTGACTCCGGTTGCTCCGTTGAGAAGCAGTTCTATTGGACGCGTTACCAGCGCTTCGACCTCCTCGGGCGCAAAGCCAGGAGCTTCCGTCATGATGGTCACGGTGGGGCGATTCAAATTGGGAAAAACGTCGATTGGAGTGGACTGCAACAGAATTGCGCCCACAATCATGACTAGTAGTGAGCTGATGGCGACGAGCGCGCGATTAGCGAGAGAAAAGCGAATGATAGAATCTAACACAAGATTACCTCAAGGATGCGTGAGCCGTCTGTAATTCGCGTCCACCTGATGAGATGACGCTTTCCCCCACGCTGACACCGCTAAGTATTTCCACAAACTCATCATCCGAACGACCAATGATGACGCGGCGACGCTCGATGTAGTCATTCGGCTTCTGGATAAAAACAAAATGCTGAAGTCCATCGCGAATGACTGCAGAGGATGGTACCGCCAGACCTTGGGGTCCTTCTTGCAAGAAGATAAAGGCTGTTAGGAACATCCCTTCTTTGAATAGATTCTCAGGGGGAAGTGCCAGCGGAGAGAGCCAAATTCGACTGGTTCGCGTTGATTCGTTTACAACCGGGCTAAGCCTGGCTACCGTAATCGGAATTCGATAGTCTGGCTTAGACAGTGCGGAAACAATGCCCCTATCGGCTTGCTGGACATTTTTAAGTTGCTGCACAGGTAGATGAGTTTCGAACCAAAAAGAGGTTGTGTTTTGGATTTCTGCAAGGCGTTGGTTCGCTATAACCGTTTCACCAATAGTTCCGGAACCATTTGAGATCTTGCCGTTTATGGTCGATCGAACGGGGAGAAATCTTAGAATATTCTTGGATCGGATCATTTGATCCATTTCACTGGGGGTCAGTCCAAGTATTAAAAGTTGACGCTTGAGATTTTCTGCTTGACCCTCCAATCGTTCCGCCTCAGCGCGAATTTCCATTACGATTCTGCGCGAGAGCGCATCTGCCTTTAGATTGCTCAAACGTTCTACTCTTTGGCGAGCCAGATTGGCGTTGAGAATTTTTGTGAGCAATTCAACTTGTAGAGAGCAGAATTCGGGAGCGGCGATTTCCAAAAGTAATTCTCCCTTCTTCACCTCGCGTCCCGGACTGAGAGTATGCGAACAAATCGTTCCTTCGAGTTGAGAGGAAACAATGCTACGACTCTCTGGAGGTAGGCTTACGATGGCAGGAAGTTCGAGCATGCTTTTTAGTTTTTTTTCGCTTACAGTCGCAGTGCTGATGCCGAGGCGTTGTCTTTCGACTTCGGAAAGTTTGAGGACACCCAAGAAAAACAAGCTCGACAATTCGTGTCCCCCTTTCATAACGATTCGGTCACCGGGATAGATATCTCCTTGAAGTACCTCGATTCGGTGATCGAGAGTTCGCGGATCTTTCTGTCGCCGTTCGCCAAGTTTGAGATTTCTTTTTCGGTATTCGGCAGATTCGCGAGTCGCTGCTTCTTCTACGAATACATAACTCTGTAGCCCATCGCTGAGGATCGCATTAAGCGGGACTGTCAGTTTGCTGGAGTCTGTCGAGATCTGTATGGTGGCTTTGCCAGCAAGCCCCGGTAACGCATTTGGATGCGACACCACTGCCCAGGCCCAGCAGACGCGAGTTTTGGGATCAAGGGCTGCGTCAATCCACTCGACCGTGGTATCTATTTTTATCTTGGCGTCGCTAAACTCTATTGAAACGGGCTGTCCCGGTTTTACTTTGAATGAGTCCTTTTCAAGAAGTTGCAAGCGGACCCAGAGTTGATCATTGTTGACGATTTCGAAGAGATGCTCAAAAGCTTCAACATATTGTCCTTCCGCTAGATCGGAATGAATCACTTTTCCGGCGATGGGCGAACGGATAAAGTGATGCAGCGGGAGTGTCTCGTCTTTTTTTAGATCACTTTCGGGAATGCCAAAAATCTGAGAACGAATACGAGCAATTTCTAAGGAGTTAAGACTTTGCTGATACGCGGTTTCAAGCTCAAGTAAGCGTTGCATCGGAATCGCGCCTGATTCCGCTGAAGGACGCGTCAACTCGATTAATTCTGTATTGAGCTTTAATTCGCGAGTTGCTTGCAGGTAGTCTTGTCTCAGTGATTCAAGCTCTCGACTCGAAAGCTCGGCAACGACTTGATTCTTCGATACACTCTCTCCTGGACGTACCAACAGTTTTACGACGCGTCCCGAGACTTGCGCCGAACCGAACGCTCGGCCCTGCCATGTTGCCACCGTCTCAGCATAAACACTCAACGCTGCTGAAACATCTGCGAGAGCGACTTCTTCCGTTTGCAGATCAATGGCTTGTCGAGCTTGACGGGAAAGTGTCACGCGGCCGGCCTTAGTATCGACGAGTACACCCTTCGAAGGTAAAGGCTGGTGTCCCTCGTGGGAATACCCCCTACACTCCGTCAGGGAACATAACATTCCCATGATCCATAAATAGCGCGAGAATTTGGTCCACATAGATTATTGCTTGATGAAGGTACTTGGATCGGCGAGAGGCTCGGTGGATGATTTCGCATTGCTGAGAAACTCATCGACGCAGGGAGGGCAGCAAAATTCGTACGTTTTTCCGTCGATGATCCAAGTAAAATTCGAGTTGGCTTTCGTGCCGGAGATGGGGCATAACTTGTCCCCTGGCTCAGGTTTCATATCATGTTCTGACTTGATACCTTTAAACTTCTCGGATGCCGTCTTGTTGCCATTAGCAACGATATCCGCAGTTGTGTATCGACCTCCAGGAGTGAGGTATAGTTCACGTTCTGAATCGCTGCCAATCTTATCGGGCATACTTGCCGTATCGAAATGCTCTAGACTTTTTGTTTGAAAAGATAACCGAAATCTTTCGCCCTCGATGCGTATATTGGGAATAGTGACCTCGAGTTGCTTACCGCTGAATTCGGCAGGCATTTTTGCGATGAATAGAGACGTCTTGCCTTCTCCATCTCCCGCCTGGGGACTGGGTTCAAAGTTAATGCTCTGGGCGTCTGTTGAGTCAAGCGTTTTGATGAAGCCTTGAAGTTTCTGGCTTTCAATATCGATGACTCTCGTTTCATCTTGACCCAAAGTGTAGAGGCGAATGGTTCCTTCCGAATCGATAACCACTTCAACGTGATAGCTATCTCGACCAAGGGATATCATCGTTCCGCCATGGGAACCTGGGGGATGGATATGCTCTTCCTCCTCTACCATGGTATGCGAATGATCGGCATTTTTGTCGTCGTGAGAGTTATGTGACGAATCTGACGATATCGATTGAGTGGCATTGTCTTGATGTGTTGTGTCGCATCCCAGCATGAGTAATGGGAGGCCAGCTACCATAAATTTTAAGCGCAGGTTCATAAGAATTCTCGGGTCAATTTTGATGGTGTTTTGGAATTGTGAGGATAGAGATGATTTCGACGCTATCTCTCCATGGAATGGATTTCCAGCAGAGTGAGCGAGAAATGTCGGAGGGGAGTGGGCGCGGTCAGGGGTAAATGACGGATGGTAAAACCAGACCGATATTGGCGAGCTACGTGCCTCAATTTAACCAGATGCAGGCAATTGCCTGCCACTTGAGCCTAGGAAGTTGCCGAGTAGGGCAAAGAACTGGAGTAGCATTGTCAGAAGTCAGGATACTCAAATCGCAAATGAAGTTCCGAGCCATCCAAGTCGAATCCGGGGAATCGAATTCAAATACTCTTGAATCAAGTGTTGCATGGAACGCTGACTTAATACATCGACATTGATTTTCATCATCCTGGGAGATCCAGATCTCACGACTGTTTTCAGGCTGATTTTCGGTCGCTTTCAATCTTGAAAGAGCACTCGGTGAGCATTTTGGACAGCGCGGTTTGTTCGATGAATTCGTAGCGATTGGTATAGACGGCGCAAAGTCTTGATGTGACGAGACTATAGAACGGTTGGCATCACATGATATTTTGCCTAAGCAACAGCACGACAACCCGCTCAGGATTTGGCTAGATGTTAAGGCTAGCAGTAGCAAGAGTCGGAGTATGGTGCTTTGGATCATGGCCATGAAGACGGTTTGTTTGTTACAAGAACTAGCGATCGAAGGCTATCATTGATACTGGAATGGGGAAAAATTCTGCCCTAAGTTGACATCGATGAAGCGGCTTCTAGCGGTCGCAACGTCACCACTTCTACTTATTAGTGTACCGAATCAGAGTAAAAATGTGTAGGCGATCGTTATCAAGTGCGACCTGATCGCAAGGCTATCTCTGGAGTTGCCGTTGCGAGGTTCGGTTTTTTTCGATCGCGATCTTTTGATTGAGGTCGGATTTTTGGTGAAATCGTGTCGTTTTTAGGGTGGCGAAGCCATAATTGGCACGGAATTTTCACAATTGGGGAACCATTTTTGAGCCACTGGCGTCTAGCCGATAAGCATGGCTTAGAATTTGTAAAGCTTGGTTCTATGCTGGTTTGGTGGGTCAGCTTGATTGCTCAGTGTGGCTTCTTTCGCTCGAGACCGTTGCGTTTTATTGTTGAGACCTGAATTATGCTCCGCTTGTTTCGTACCCATTGCTGCCGTTTATTTTTAATCGCCACGCTAGGTTTTGCGCCGACGGTGACGCAGGCGGAAGAGATTGGATTCATCGAGAACTTTGCGCTCGCCCGAGATCGCGCGGAAGTTCTTCCGCAATTGATCCCTGATACGGAAGATTACTTTTACTATCACGTTTTGTTTTATCAATCGATGGGCAAGGTAGCGGATGCCCAGGCGATGCTGAGCCGCTGGGTGGATAAGCTCGGCTGGAGTGAATTAGCGCGTCGTATGGAAGGGCGTCAAATGATGCTCACCTACAGCACGAATCGTGAGCAGACGGTTCAATATCTTATTTCACAACTCAATGTGAATTTATCTCATACCCCGCCGCAGCGCGATCGAGCTTCCTCGATGAGCACGAAGTTAGATGGGGATTTAGTCGACTATGCCAAGGTTCTTAAACGAGTTATCGAGGAAGATAGAAATCTGACGAGTATCGAGGACATCGCACTGTTCGATGTGGTTCCCTATCTGCAGGATATGGAAGATCTTCGTGCGTGGTTATCTCGACTGCGTCGAGTTGATATTCCGGGCGTGGTTGAATTTATCGTGAAGGAATTACGAGCACAGGGTTCAGCCGGGTTTGGCTGGGCAACGATCCATGCGCAGCTCACTTTAGCGCAGATGCAAGAGTTGGGCAAAGCGATGCCGGATTTATACGGTAATGACCGTTTTGTTCAAGTCTACCTGCAGAGATTGAAGCCAGATGGCGATGTATCTTTGGACGATCGAGAGGTGATGCGGGAGTATTTGCAACGTTTGGAGCAATTTGTTCAAGATTTACCGGATAGTCAGCGCAATATTACTGCGGCAGTTTTGTATCGTCGCTTAGATTTTGACCGACAGCAGGGCATTTTTGATCGCGAGCGTTTTGTTAGATACTTACAGTATCCCCGTAACGTATGGTATTACAATCCGATTTCTCTTCGCGAGCGCAACGGCGTAGGCCTGATTGATCTTGGGGCAGATTTTCGTGGCGTTGTACCCGAATTACCCCCGATCGGTGACGACAGCGCATTGATTCGTGAGTACTTAGAGCATTTCTTTCAAGCAGATGCGAACGTCGATGCATTCAAACCCTGGATTGATCTGGGGTATTTAGAAACTGTGTTTGCGGAGACAAAAATTCTTTATGGGATCGATGATGCCAGGCCTCATTATGCCAGGTTAGGGCCGGGTCAACAGAAGGAGATTAAGGAACGGGTTGAGTTGAAATTCGCGAAGAATAATGCCCCCTATTACGAGCCGAACCAAGCCGTTCAGTTGGAATTGGAGTTGAAGAACGTTCCCGAATTGACCATTAAGATCTACCGCATCAATGCTCGCAATATTTTGAAGCAAAACAACGGAGTGATATCAACCGATATCGACCTGGATGGACTGGTGGCCAATGAGCAAAAGTCACTCATCTACTCGCTTCCGACGGATCGTCGTCATCGGGAATCGATTGCGTTGCCCGAATTGGAGGGGCGTGGGATTTGGATCGTCGATTTCCTTGGGGGTGGCCAGCGATCTCGGGTTTTGGTGCAGAAGGGACAGTTGCGGTCGTTGCAACGTTACTTACCCGCCGGAATTGCGTTACGAATCATCAATGAGAGAGGTGAACCTGTTCCAGACGCGCATGCGGAGATAGGGGAAAGAGTTTACAAGCCTGATGAAAGTGGCAGTATTTTCATCCCCTATGGCGAGCAGACGATCACCGCATATTTATTGTTGGTTGCGGATAGGTTTGCCAACTATGAATTGATGATGCATCCGGCTGAGGTGTACAAACTGGAGAGTTCGTTTCTGACAGAGCCGCAAGGTTTGTTGAGCGGCGCTAGGGCCAAAGTAGTGATCCGTCCGCAGCTGCTATGCAACCAACAGCCTGTGCCTTTGAGTGAACTGACGGATGTTTCATTAAGCGTTGAAGCAGTTGATATCGATGGAATTACGACCACTCAAGTATTAGAGGACCAGAAACTGCAAAACGATGAAGAATTTGTTCACGAGTTTTTGGTGCCGCAGCGTTTGTCGGATCTTTCCTTTACGCTGAAGGGGAAGGTCCGCAATCGAAGTCTTGATATTCAGCAGGAGTTGACGTCAAGCTATCAGGCGCAGGTGAATCAATTGAATCGTACTGCGCAGTTGGGTGACTTCTATTTGCAGAAGCATGCAGATGGCTTTGCGTTGTATGCATTAGGTCGTAACGGTGAACCTTTTCGACGACTGCCGATTCGGTTTCAGTTGAAGGTGCGTGGGGTTTCGAAACCGGTTTCGATAACTCTTGCGACCGACGAAAACGGAGCCTGCGATTTGGGTCGTCTGGCAGATGTTATTACGATGAATGCGGAATGTGACTTTCTTAAAAATCGCGGCTTTCAGTTATGGGCGGTGACTCACGATTGGCCAGCACGGTTGCATCAGCTTACGGAGGAGTCGGTCGAAGTGCCCTTTGGTGGTGCGCAGGTCACTGGGCGAGTTTCGTTGCTGGAATATCGCGGCGGTCAAGTTTATGAAGACCACACCAAGTCGATTGAACTCTTCGCCGGATCGCTAAGGATTAAACCCTTGCGCCGCGGCGATTATGTATTGCACGATCATTTGTCTGGGCAGATGATTTCTATTGCTGTGGCAGAGGGAAAAAAGTCGCAAGATATCTTGCAGGGGAATGGACGTTTCTTGGAACCGCACCGCTATCGACCGGCATTCATTCGTGAAGCGAGGGTGGAGGCTGGTAAGTTGCGAGTAAAATTAGCGGAAGGGGATGCATGGACCCGTGTGCATGTCGTTGCGAGTGCATTCGACAACCGAGCGAGTTTGGCTGGTAGTATGCGACTCTCGCACGCGACGCCCTATGTCCTTGCACGTTCTCGCACGCCGACATTATTTGTCGAGTCGTTGAAACTGGATGAAGAGTATCAATACATCATGGGACGAAGCAAGCAGAGCTATTATCCCGGTATTTTGCTGGCTCAGCCTTCGGTCTTATTGAATCCCTGGGATTTGTCGGCGACCGAGAATGATCGGCGCGATGCCAATGCGGGTGATCCGATGGCGGCTAAGGCGGCACCGGCCCCTCCTGCTCCAGCTATGATGGAGGCAGAGAACGCTGCGGCAGAGTCGCAATCGCACGAAAGTACATCGTATGAGTTCTTAGGCGAGGGAGCGTTGGTTGCCACTAATCTGACGCCGAATCAGGAGGGTGTGGTTGAGTTCGATGTGGGTCAACTTGATGGTCGAACGTCCTTGCAGATATTGGTCGTTCATCCAACAGCGGTAGTGGCAGCAGAAACTTTACTGCCTCCTGCACGCAAAGATTCGGGGAGTGACTGGAGTTTGGCCGATCAGCGATTAAACGAATCTTTTGGTGCGGATACGCATCGAGCGGAACGGCAATCGATTCGCAAGCTGAAGAGTGGAGAATGGGTCGATCTCGGCGATGCGCGCACGACTCGCGTGAAGACTTACAGTCGGTTAAGTGATCTATACACTCTGTTTGGAGTGATATTAGGTGAGTCGTCGGATAATTGGGAAAAATTCCGCGTCCTGACAGATTGGGATGAGTTGACAGAGAAGGAGAAGGGACAGGCTTATGATGAGCTTGCATCGCATGAAATGCATCTGTTTTTGTATTTCAAAGATCGACCCTTTTTTGAGCGGCTGGTCCGCCCTTATCTTGCGAATAAGTTAGACAAACAGATCGTCGATCAGTGGCTATTGGGCGAAGACATCAGTGAGTTCGGAGTTGCATGGCGATTTGAGCGACTCAACGCCCTGGAGAAAGTGTTGGTCAGTCGTGCGGTCGAGGCTAAACGCGAAGCGGTCGAACGATTCTTGAAAGATTGGATTGGTGCTAATCCGGTGGACCCGCTGTGGCGTCGCGATCGATTCTCTAGCGGTTTGTTGAGCAGTGTGCTCGGCGGCGAAGCTGCCGGTGTCATGATTCCGGAAGAACTTGCGCGCAGCGAAAAGCGTCTGTCGCCGGGGCGAGTCGGTGGTGGAGGCATGGGAGGCATGGGAGGGCGCGTCCCGGAGGTGGCCGATGGACCGATGGGAGGTGTCGGTGGGCTACCGGGTGCTGGGGCCCAAGAACTTGATGCTTCCTCGGCCGATGGCGAAGCAGGCAGCGGTCGCGCGGAGGATAAAGCGGCAGGGCTCAGACGGAACCAGAGAGGTGCTGCCGCAGATTATTTTGCTTTTGGTGTGACGGGTGCGGATGAAAAGAAACAATTAGCGGCTGACCGATTCTTCCAGTCGGTACAAGCGACCAAGAAGTGGACAGAGTCGCATTACTTTCGTCGAGCGAAGGAGAGTGGAGCAGCAGGAGTTGTGCCACATAACGCGTTTTGGCTCGATTATCTGAAGCACAAAGCGGAGGATGGAGCATTCTTGTCGGAAAATATCGATTTACCAACAGCGACACTACACGAGGCGATCATCGCTCTGGCGGTGACCGACTTACCATTTCGAGCCGAGCCGGTGGAATTGTCTGTGGAAGGAGGTCGTTTACGAGCCAGATCCGGGTCCGATAGCTTGGCCTTTGTGCAAGCGATAGAGCTTTTGGAAGCGAAGCAACCGGATAGCTCTTTGCTCGTGGGGCAAGACGTGTACTTGGGTGTTGGCAGCGAACCTTTAGAGAGGCCCGTGCCGAATGATGCGATGGTGCGAGGTATTCACTACCAAGCGCGGATCGTGGTCACCAATCCAACGAATATGGAGCGACGCGTACAGGTGTTAGCGCAGATACCCCAAGGATCGATTGCGATATCTGGAGGCAAGACGAGTCGCAATTGGCCTGTTGTCTTGGGACCTTACAGCAGCCAACAGTTGGCTTTTGATTTTTATTTTCCAGAGGCTGGACAGTTTGAATTCTATGGCGCGCAGATCAGCGATGAGAAAGGTTTTATTTCGTCGGTTGCCTCACGGAAACTCGAGGTATTGAGTGAGCCTAAAAATATTGACACCACCACTTGGGAGTATGTGTCTGATTGGGGAACAGCCGATGAAGTTTTGGCCTTTTTGAAATCAGCCAACCTTAGAAAAATCGACTTAAGTCGAATCGCATTTCGGATGCAGGATAAGTCATTTTATGAACGGACCCTGGAGTTGCTCAGCAATGCGGGAGTCTATCAGGACACATTGTGGTCATACTCGCTGAAGCACTTAGATGATTCGCGAATCCGTGAATATGTTGAGCATCGCGACGATTTTATGCGCCGCCTTGGGCCCAGTTTACCTCAGGGCTTGGTGCAACTTGATCCAGTGGAACGATCGTGGTTTGAACATCTTGATTTTCGCCCTTTGATCGTGGCCAGAGTGCATCAATTGGGTGGCAACCGGGAAATATTGAATCAAGATTTATTGAAACAGTATCGTGAATTGCTTGGGATCATTTCGGGCCAAGATGGCCCGAGTTCAACTCAGAAATTAGAAATCGTTTACTACATGATTTTGCAAAATCGAGTTGCCGAGGCAATCGAGTGGTTCGATTCTATTTCGAAAGCCGATGTGCCTAGCAAGTTACAGTACGATTATTTTGACGCGTATTTATCGATGTGTCAGCGCGAGTATGCAAAGGCAGCGGAAATCGCTGGCCGATACGCCGAATACCCTGAACCGCGATGGCAAAGTCAGTTTGCCGAAATGGTATCGCAGGTACAGCAACGACAAGAGCTGCTAGCTCAGGGCAATACGACCGTAAAGAAAGAAGGTAGCGAAGGAATCGATGCGAGAGAAGAGGATCAGCGCGTTTTGATTGACAGCCGCGAACGGCAACAAAGCGAGTTAGCGAAGCGATTGCCAACGTTGGATTTGCAGTGGAAGGGTGGAGAATTAACGCTGAGCCATCGCAACCAAGATATGGTTCGAGTGAACTATTATCAGATGGATATCGAGTTGTTGTTCAGTCGCAGTCCATTTGTGCAGCAAGATAGTCGGCATTTGACGCTCATTGAACCGAATTACAGCGAGGTTTTGGATTTAAAGGGAAGGGGGGATGTGGTTTCTATTGCGATTCCCGAAAAGCTGAAAAATTCGAATATGTTGGTCGAGGTTGTAGGAGGTGGACTCGTTCGCACGCAGTCGGTTTATGCCAATTCTTTGGAAGTGTTGCCGAGTGAAACATTGGGACGCTTACAGGTGTTTCTCAGCGTCGGACGCAGTCCGCTGGAGGGGACGTATGTTAAAGTTTATGCGAGACATAGTTCGGGAGAGATTCGATTTT
>JBIKMB010000398.1:0-3314 GCA_044359485.1 Pirellulaceae bacterium
TCCCAATGCGAATCGTGAAGATGACTTCCTCAAGAGTCTCGCGGAAGGTGGGATAGGGCCACTGTTGGCCCACTGGCCTCTAAGAAAAATGGATCCACTGTTCCAACGGCTATCGAACTTGCGAGTTATCCTTCGCAAGCGTCACCTTGGAAAGCTCGATTGGGTGGATTTCTAGGGAGCCAGTAAACTCAAATCCGTCCACAATTCTCATTCGAAATGCGTTGTGATAGGCAGGACGCTCGGAATAAGGGGACAAATCAACGGATAAATCACCTATGCGTGGTTTGTCTATACAACCACAACGGAGAACCGCAACTATTGCCGCGGAAAATGGATATTCACTGCATAGTTGCAAGTACTCTTTCTGAAAATTCGGGTTGAGTTGGGCGGAGTTCATCTGCTAACTCGCCCGACATTAAAAGGCGATGTTCTCGCTAGCAGTCCGGATTTCGATTTTTTTTGGGGTTGCTGTGTTAGATCTGGCGATGCTGCCCGTTAAACTATGACGTAGCGGTCGTGTCGCGAGGCAATGTGTCGCGGAAAAATGCCTAATCCTAGTGAAAACTTCTCATCGATTTTTCTATGTTTCCCTCCACTCACCTATCGTTGCTTGCAGACATTGCTGGCGATTCGAGCAATCGGTTGCCTTGGGAACGTTTCGTGACAATCTATGAACCAGCCTTGCGCCGTTGGCTCACCAAGCGAGGACTCCGCCCACACGATGCCGAAGACTGCACACAACAAGTCCTAATGGCCGTCAGCCGGTCAATCCGCTCGTTTCGCGATGACAACAAGCCCGCGTCGTTTCGGCGATGGATTCAACGCATCGCCCGAAACGAACTGATCAACAGCATCCGAACCCAATCCAAACAACCGCAATCCAACAACGATAGTTTCGTGTGGGATCAACTCGCGTCGATGGCCGATGAATCCGATCGATTGGAAAAATCCTTCGACGACGAGTATCAACGTAGCCTTTTCTTTGTCGCCGCAGCCGAGATAAAACAATCCGTTGCGCCGAAAACGTGGCAAGCTTTCTGGATGTCGCAAGTGGAAAGCATACCGACCCCAGTGATCGCTAAAACACTTGGTATGTCGGTTGGTTCCGTCTACGTCGCGAAAGGAAGAGTGCTGCAACGACTACAAGCAGCGGTCGCCCAACTGGAGGAACTGCAGTAATGTCGAAGCGATCCGCTTGCAATCACGAACAAATCGAGCAGTTTTGGGAAGGTGCGTTGCCACCCGAGCAACTGCCAACACTCGAAAAGCATTTGAGTGTTTGCGAACAATGCCAAGGTGTTTTCGAAACCAATTGCTCTCACTACGCAGAAATCTCGACTGCAGCATTGTGGTTAAAGGATTTGGGAGAAAAGGAATCATGGCTTGGCGAACAGAAAGTGGAGAGACAACATGCGACCCGATCTAACGCAACGATTCGTGAACGGCGGACCCTTCAATCGGATGCCATCGCCGATATTGCTAAACGCATGTTCGTTCGTTCCGAGAATCCATCGTTGCTTGGTACTTTAGATGAATACGATGTCATCGAGCCACTTGGTGCAGGTGGTATGGGGATCGTCTTCAAAGGATACGATCGCGAACTGCAAAGGTACGTTGCGATCAAGCTTCTTGCATCAAGCGTCAGTCTCGTCGGCAGCGCCAAGCAACGATTCGTCCGCGAGGCTCAGTCTGCCGCCAGTATCGTGAGTCCGTTTGTGGTCCCCATTCATGCTATCGCATCGCATGGCGAGATTCCTTACTTGGTCATGAGCTATGTCCCCGGTGTTAATTTGCAAGAGTTGATCGAAGAGTCCGGCGCATTGACACCTTTGCAGACGGTTCGTATCGCCAGACAAGTTGCATTGGGGCTAGCGGCAGCACATGATCGCGGGTTGATTCACCGAGATGTCAAACCCGGCAACATCTTGATCGAACGCAATGGGCAGCGCGCTGTGTTGACCGATTTCGGACTAGCCCAAGCGGCTGACGATGCGAGTCTGACGCACAGTGGATTGTTAGCAGGGACTCCCAACTTTATGAGCCCGGAACAAGCGAATGGAACAGTGATCGACGCGCGAAGCGATCTGTTTAGCTTGGGAAGTGTGATGTACGCGATGCTGGCAGGGCATCCACCCTTTCGGGCTCCCAATGCCTACGCCGTCGTGAAGCTTTTGATTGAAGAGTCCCCACGCGTCCTTTCGTCCATCCAGCCAACAACGCCCGAATGGCTCGTACGATTGGTTATGCGACTCTTGGAAAAGGATCGAAATCAACGCTTTGCGTCAGCAGTCGAAGTTGCCGAATTGCTTGTTGAATGCGAGAAGCACTTGGAGCATCCCTCGCTTCACCCTTTGCCAAAAGGGCTGGCGATCAAATCGACCCCATCACGATTCGCCATCTCCACAGGTTTGGTCTTCGCACTCGGGTGCAGCGTGTTGCTTTTTGCGTGGAACTATGTGTCTCTGCTAAAACCTGAACAGCCTCGTAAACTCGAGACTGCGCAAGCCGCCCAACAACCAATCGAGATCACGGACCAATCAGATTCCGCTAGGAACGTACAGAGTGAATCAACGGATAGAGGCATTGCGACTCACTGGACAGACGAAGATGCGACATGGAGTTCATTACATGCCATAGAAAATGCGATCCATCGGCTGCAGTTGGATAATCGTTGAGTTGGAAACCAATAATGAGGAAAGAATCATGAGAATGAATTGGATGAGAAAGTTGGTGTTTGCTTTGACTCTTGGAGTGCTCTCTTGGCCTCTACCGTTGCAGCTTCAAGCGCAGTCTAGTGGTAGCAGTGAACTAGGAGGGGGCGGCGGTACCGCAGGTAGCGAGGGGGGATTTGGATCTGGCGAATTGAGTGGACCATCAACAGAGTATTTGCAGGCTCAAAAGGAGTTTCGCGAGAAATTCAAAGGGATAGTTCATGTGACACATGAGATTCGAGTGAGCAACATTATGGCCCAGTCTCAAGCTGGATTGGCGTTGCTGGTCAAGAAGTCAGCTCCGGAAGGGAGTGTATACGAGATTGTCGGTGCCAAAGAGCTCTTGCGTCCAGAGCTTCGCCCGGAGCTTGCCGAATTACTTCAGAATGTGGGCTCGAGTAATGCTACTTCTCGCTACATCATTCGCGATCTAGTATCGGACGCAAAGATGCAGTCGGCATTTGTCAGCTATGAAGCAATCAATCACGGGGATGTACCGGTCACTGTCGTCGAGAAGAATGGCATTTCCCTGGCATCATTTTGGTCGGTTGCTGATACCGTTCTCTGTACCGAGGCAGCGGACCTAGATATCCAGGACCAAGT
>JBIKMB010000185.1:0-11531 GCA_044359485.1 Pirellulaceae bacterium
GCAGCAAGGGGAACTGTTTCATTGGTCTGGAGAGAACAGTGAACGAGAGCGAATCAAGGCGGCTGATGAACTTCTGGAATACCTTAGGGGATTAGAGTCACAAGGAATCCACTATCACCTCGTCGGTCATAGTCATGGCGGTTCCGTAATTTGGCATGCTCTACGCCAAAGCGTTTTGGAGCGAAATCCTCTATCGACACTTCGGAGTTGGGCTACTGTTGGCACACCCTTTTTGCATTTGCGATCCAAAGGTGGAAACAGCTTGATGCTGTGGCTAAACATCGTTTTAGCCCTGATTTTACTGAAGCCCGCGACCACAACGCTTCTCAAAATACTAAGACTCTTCTTTGGGAATAGTTCGACGAATTGGTTGAGTGCGGCGAGCAGTACTCGAATCGATCACGTCACATTTTGGGACACACCTGTCCTCTGGATCATGCAGAAACTTGGAGAGCCTATTGAGCAGACTCCGAACGGAATACGATTTGGCAATCTTCAATCGGGAGAGCAATTAACGCTCACTGAATTCTTTTCACATTATGAAGGCTGGTTGATTCTCGGTACAGCGTTGCTGGTCCTGTACGTCATCATCAACATCATCATTTTCTTGGTCAGTCCAGTGATTGAAGCTCTTCGTATCAAGGCGGAACATCGACTGGAAGATGATACATTCGAGATTTATGGCAAGCGTTGGCTTGGGCTCTGGTCTCCAGATGATGAAGCGATTAACGGATTGCGGGCCACGTTAGGACTTTCAGTATCTTTCGTCTCTAAGTTGATGATTCGTGAGCCGGTTTTGCTCTCTGATTACCTGATGTTGGTGTCGCGTCCGTACTATTGGTTGCTCAGGCCGATTTTTAATTTTGGTTTCCGCCCGCTTCTGGATAAAACAGTTCGTTCGATCGTCATCAAAAAAGCTCAAGGCAATAATCGCCCAGCCGCCGAAGTGGTACGTGTTGCAAGCTCTCCCTTTTACTGCGAAGAAAATGATCCTTTTCCACCGATACCCGCATCGCTGAATCGCGTGATTGTGGAGAGAGCCAATTTAAGTGCGGGTAACGCGGCGGCTACGTTTCGTAATCTGCTGGCTGCACCCTCCTTTGCTGCCGGACTGGAGCACTTGGGAAACCAGATTTCTGGAAGTGAACTGGTACATACTTCCTATTTCGACCATGGACCGATCCTCGATCTAATTGTCATGCATATGGTTTGGGCTCAGAACAATCCGAACTGGTATCAATTTGCAGAGCAATGGGATCAAGAGCTGGGCGAGTGGTTTATCGAGTTCAAGAGGCAAGTGGGAGCTGAGTCGCATTTTCTCAAGTTACCGTCAGCTATTACTCAGCCCTCGCTTCAGCTCTTTGTGTCTGACGAGCCGCAGGAGATCGCGCCTATGAAACTGGTTAAGCAGAAGCCTCGCCGCCGAAGTGTCAAGGAAGCTGCGTGACGGTATCGAGAGGTGACTTCAGATGATGGATGAGAAATTCGGAGACATTTTTAAACTTCGAGTTGGTATAGCCGGGATACACCAGCTCACAGTTCACGCCCTTTTCTTGGCAGCGTTCTAAAAATTTGATGCCATAGATTGCTGAATGCGTCGGGTCTGGTTCTTTGCCACCCAGCACAGGTTCTGTCTTCTGATTGGGATATTCCAGGAAAAATTTTCCATCATCCTGGCTGATCAGTTCGATCGGTGAATAATCTGCAAACCAATGCTTGACCTGATCCCGATTCGCCAACAACAGGTCAAATTCCTGCGGGCGACTTCGCCCTTTAGCGGCAAAGCCAAACGCGTGGCCGCCGTAAACTGCGTTGGACATCCATTCGCGCAGTTCGAGCGGATCCAGAGAGGTTTGAGCGCCGCTAACTGCCACTGCCATCAGTCGGCTTGACTGTCGGGCAATAGGATCTTGGCTGTTTGGATCCGCCAGGTCATCATGAGAAGCGAGCCAGATGGACGTACACGCTCCGGCAGAACTACCGGAAGCACCAATCCGCTGCGGGTCAATATTCCATTCTTTGGCTTTAGCGCGAATCGTCTGAATCGCTCGTGCAGCGTCATGCAAGCAACCTTTCACGGGTGGTTCGACTTTTTGTTCCATGGCTTCCGCGATAAAACGGTAATTGATTGCGGCCACAGAGATACCTGCATCCAAATAAGTGCGAATGACATTGTTTCCATAACCCGTTTTGTCGCCATTGACCCAGCCTCCGCCGTGGATCAAAACGACAACTGGAGTAGGAAGATCTGATTTTGCTTGCCAGAAATCGATCCTCTGTCGTGCGGATTCAGTTCCATACACATAATCCGCGACCGTTGGCGTGGGCCGAGCTGGTGGGGTTTTAGCAGCATTTCTGGGCTTTTCGTTTTGGGGTTTTTCTTGCTTTGCTTCTGTGGTTTTGGCGGCTAGCAATTCGATACCGTCAAATTCGTTCATGTCATCGAACGAACCGATTCCAATCCGACCCGCGCCGAACGTTTTATCGACTACCGACATATGCGGTGTATCTAGGTTATCAAAGAATACATCCACCTTGCCGCTTTCTAAATCGCGCGTCACCCGAACCGTATGCCATTGATCATCCCAGGGAACTTCCTTCTTGTTCTCCGTCAGTGGCTTTCGAGGCTCTCCGTTGACGATCATGATCTGCCCGCTGGCTGGATCTGGTTTCGCGCCTAAATGCGCATAATAGAAATGTTCCGCATCTTGATAGCCCCAAAAAATGCAACAGTCGCGATGTCCACCGGTATCCATGGTGCTGCGAACTTTGAACGTCAAGCTGAAACTGCCCACATTCATATCGCGTATTAAGGCGATATTATGCGGACTGCGGACTTTGGGCTTATAATTGCTGGTTCGTTTGTTATTACCGAACGTTTTGTTGCCTTCGCGATCAAAGATTTCCCACGAAGCATCGTCGGTGGTTTCCCATCTAGTGATTCCGTTTTGGAAATCCTCTCGAAAGAGAACTTTATCTGAAGCGGTTGGTTCATCCCCCCGCAGCAAATTGAGTTGAGACAAGGCCAGACACACTATGAGTGAAAATGCATAACATCGCATGATAGTGACCCAAAAATAAAAAGCTCTCAGCACGCCAAAACTAAACTATCGGCAGGGATTAGATTACCATTTTCGAAGTCAAAAACCAATCGGGGCCACTGTGCTGTATGAGAACGACCCAGAGAAGGTGGCATGCCCTTAGAATGTCTGAAATCTGCGAGTTATTTCTTCGCCTGTGTGAGCGAGTGGTCGCGTAACTCGAGCAATACATCTCGAAACGCATTCTTCACATGGGCCTCGGCGGACTCAATGGCATTCCGTAATTCGGAACTCGCTAAACTCGCGTCTTGCTGAGAAAGTGCGGAAAACGCTTGGATAGCGATAGCTCGATCGTAATTCCCCAGGGTGTGAACGAGTTGCTGCGGATGGCTCGCCAATTTCTGGACTACCTGCACCGCATAATCTCGGGGTGAATTGCGTTGTCCGTTGGCGTCGCGATCGAGCCAAACTGCACCACTCATTCCAAAGATATGGCTTTTCCAGTTGCTGGAAACCGGTTGGTAGGGTTTCGCACACCGCCAAAAGCCCGCTTCAATTCCGGGACCAGAAGCTATGGCGACGACATGGGCATCAAATTGTGCTGGCGGGATTTCAAACGATTCTCGCCAATTTGTCTTGGCTTCCTCGTTTAGCGCAGGAGTCCGTTGACGCTCAGCGAACAGCGTTCCATTCACGTACAATTGTACGTGCGTTGGATCTAGCCAATCGGGCGACTGTACCTCCACCTGCACCGATACCGGCTCGTTGGTATCTACTTTGGCAATATCGCCCATTTCAAAGCGATTCTCTACGATCAGTCGCACAAGGATGCCGTAACTGACCGTGACTCGTCCTTCTCTAAAAGCTTGTATGCACTGGTCGACATTTAATGCGCCCGGATGGTTGTCATCACATCGAATGTAGGTGCGAGCTTGGCCGACGAAATGTCTTGCCACGTCATGGGAGTCGCTGCAGCCGATCGGAGCGATCAGCCTTCCGCGGTTGAGAAGTGCCATCCAATCGTAGGGTAACTGCATGATATCTGATTGAGTCGCTGCGGAATTAATCACTTCCATCGCATTGAAACCGATCTCCCAGCCCAGGGCATTCTCACCTTGCAAGGCATAATGATTTTCAATCGCGAATGGACGCACGCCACTATGCAGATCGCGAGGATGGTTCAAGATGATGATACCCACATTGGGTGTCGCGCGAATATCAGCAAATAAGTCTTTCCAATGGGTTTGTTGTGCATCGATAGAATTGGCACTTGGGGAGATGGGAAAAACATTGAAATGGCCGCGAGCTGTCGTAACTTCGCAACCGGTCACGGGTGTAAAGAATTGGCTGGCATTCAACGTATCAGCCACCGGGGTAAAGTCGATATATTTGTTGTGATCTGTTGCGATAGCCAGTTCAATCCCTTCGCCCGCGAGAGTAACCATCCGCTCTTCGATCGTTGCATCGCCGTGGCCTGAATGTGTCAGCGTATGGATATGCGTATCGCAAGCAGCGAATCCGTTTGTATTGACGACTTTATTGATTTGCAGCACGACCTCAAGGGATTGGCCGGGTTTGACATGTACTTCGGCTTGTGCCAGTGAATATTCGAATCCGCGGCCTGCATAGATGCGATAGCTGCCGGATGGGACAGGGATCGTGGCATTACCATCCAAGGAGTAAATGGTTCCGATGCGGGCAGCTATTTTGTTGCCAGATTTAAGTCCATGCGGTGCCAGTGCGCCATCGGTTCGCATCAGAGTGATACGCGTCGGTAGGGGAAGATCTGTTGCTTGTTCTAGGACCCTTACTCGGAGAATTCCTTCGCTCAGGTATTCTTGGACGCTCCCTGAACGAATTCTGAGGGTTTCCAAACGGATATCATCGATACTTGGTTTTCCGCTCGGTTTAATTTGTATGGAGTTGTCTCCCGTTTTTAAAACCCCTGCGGGGATATCCAAAACGCTAACCATGCGGTTTTCATCTTGAACAAGTTTTCCGATAGATCGGCCATTGATCAAGAATTCCCAAGCTTGCTTTACATCGTATTGGGTCCACTCCAAAAAATACTCTCCGGTCATTGGCAATTGAAAAGATTTTTCCCAAGTTTGAGTCGCCTGCTCGGAGGAAAATTCATTCCATTCCAACGAACCGCTGCGCAGCAGAATTGGTGATTCGAGGAGATTGAAATCATTGGCTAGGATAGCATTCAGCATGAAGCTGAAGCAAAAGAGTAACCCAGCTGCGGCTGTTTTTACGCGACAACGAAGTTGTGTTAAGTATGCAAATCGCACAAGACCAACAGTACCAGGGAATGTAGCGGGTGCAAAACCATTGGGCATAGGTCGGAGCCATCTCCGTCGTGTGAATTCGTCAATAGCGATATCGAGATGTTAGCTAGTGTAGTAAGGCTAAGGGTTTGATTTTAAATGGGTTTCGATAAACTTGACCAGCGGGTCTGGATCATCGAGACCATGTGGATGATGTCCGACATCTGGTTTATGAAAAACTTTGATTGTGCCACCTAACTTCGGATAGCGTTCTTCGACAATCGCTGTGTTCTCGGAATAGGGAACCACATCATCTTTATCGCCGACGACGTAAACTACGGGAATCTTAGCTGTGGCTAAAACGTCCAGGGTATCAATCGGATTGCCTTTAAATTGTTTCGCGGCCTCATCACTGGTCAAGCCGTAAAGCTTTTTGCACAATTCCCAGTCACCTGCACTACCCTTTCCGTTTCCGAAGCCTGCTGGCCAGCTTTTAAAATCGAGGACGGGGGCATCGCCGTAAATAAGAGCTACTCGGTCTGGGTACTCAGTCGCATATCGATGCGCGTAAAGTCCGCCGCGGCTGATACCTATTAAAACAGTTTTTTGGGCAAGGCCGAGTTCTTGCAGCTTTTGGTGAAATCGATGAAGAGTTTTCACGGCTTCAGGGGAGCCAAACGAATTTCCAACATCCAGAAAAACATGATAAAAGCCTCGCTCAAGCATCGCGGGTACGGCGCAGCGTTCGGTGAATGCATCCGGGAACATCATACACCAAGTGAAGGCTCGATCACCTCGTGGCTCTTTGGGTTCAACGACCCAAGCTTCGCAACCTTCAAATAAAAACTTGTGGCGGCGAAAGCCATGCCATGAATCCGTTTTGCGACTCTCTAGATTAAGCTGTAGAAGTTCCGCAGAGCCGGCTTCTTGGGAATAACCGCAAAGTGGAAATAGGCCTATGGAAAAAGAGAGCATCGCGCCTGCGATCCATTTAAACATAAAGTTCCTGCGACGGATTCAAAAAGTTTTATCACCGACGTCAACGAATTGGAGTCGGACCGTTGAGAAGTTTGGGTGTCCGGTGACCGATCCACCCTAGTTTAGCGAATGGAAACGCCCAGATGAACTACCGGAGAGAAGTCGGCTGCTAGGTTCTAGTAGCAGAAAGATAAAAACGAATCGCTGAATCCGAGCTGCAATCATACCAAAGATGCCAAGGAACTTGACTCTCTCCCGACTTGCCTGACGAAGATTCAGGCAAGGGGGAAGTGGCCTTGCAGCGATCACCGATTTTTCGTGGGTGTTCGGTTGGGATCGCGAATCGAGCGATGCGACTGACAAGGCCCGTCATGGGTTAAGGTAACCGAAATGGTTACTTCTTTCGTTACTTTGAGGATTTGGAGAGGGAATCGCGGATTTCTCTGAGTAAAACGATATCTTCTGGGGTGGGTGGGGCTTCTGCTGGTTTCTCGAGGCGGCTCTTCACAGTATTTATCGCTTTCACGACCATAAACAGGGCAAAGGCAATAATCAGAAATTCAAACATCTGTTGCAAAAAAGGACCATATTTCAAAATATCAGGGTCCGACAGGATCATTTTCTTCGTTCCATCGGCAAGAAGTTCCGGCTTTCCTTCTTTGGTCATTACTGGCAATTCAACACGACTGCCACCGCTGATGTCGGAGTACTTTAGGGAGAGTGCATTGAAATTGACACCGCTTTTGGCTGTGATCAGATTGAGGGGCGTCATGAAAATATTTTCGACCAAGGAGGAAACAATTTTGCCGAACGCTCCACCGATGACGACACCTACCGCGAGGTCAATCACATTGCCACGCATCGCGAAATCTTTGAATTCTTTGACAAATCCCATGGCTTTCTCCCTGCCAGTTAACAGATAACTTATTGAACGTTGCGGGGCAAAGATAATCCAAACCACTGGATGCATCCAGAGTTAGTTTCGAACTCTGCACCTTTGGGCAAAGGTTTGCTGCAATCGCGGTTTGTAGTCAAGTCCAAACTTCGATTTTTATGAACTTACGGAAGAGTATCTTTGGCCGAAAATATTTCTTTTGGCACCGGTCGCTATCAAGCAAACAGTAAGACTGCTTCTCAACGCTTGATCGCTGCCAAGTAACCGCGATCTGCGACGGTATCCTGATATGGGAAAACCTCGCAACCTAATTTTTTCAGCACCTGGCCGTACTCAAAGGGAGCGTAGCATCTCCCTTGAGTGATATGCATTAGCATGGCAGAGTACTCGGCCACTGGAGATGGGCCATCCTTGCGATCGCTAAGAAATGCCTCATGAATTAAAAGAACCCCGCCAGGGGGTAAGCACTGTACGCCCTTGCGCAGTAATATTTCGACTTCTTGCATGCCCCAATCATGCAGTACATTGGAGAGCAACACGACATCGCATTGGGGCCAAGCGACTTCGAACATATCTGCAGATAGAATTTTCAAACGATCATCCAAGCCGAAACTTTTAATGTTCGCTGCTGCGATCGCGTCGACCGGATTCTTTTCCAGTACGCAACCTAGCATTTGCGGGTTTCGTGCAAGCAGTGTTACTGCGTAAATTCCCGAACCACCCCCAACGTCTAGCAGCGATTTTTTGGAAGACAGCAAGGAAACTGTCTTTTCCGCTAGGTACTGACCCAATACTTTTCCTCGGCAATTCATAATTTCAGTAAACGTTTTGGCAAATGCGGCTTGTTGCATTGCTTCATGCCAGTCATCCCCTTCTCGCTTGGCGCCCCAATTGGCAGGCTTGCCACTTCGGAGTACTTTCAAAAAACCATCGTAGGCTTCCGAATTTCGATAAGGTTCGTAATAAGGTCCCAAGTACCAGGGGGAGTCTGTAGTCCAGTACTCGTTGGCGATGGTGGTGAGAACATTTTTGTCGTCGTCTTGTAGCGTAAGAAATCCACTAGCGCGACACAACGTCATCAAGACATCGACTGGCCGCTGGGCAAAGTTGTAATGCGCGCATACATTGTCCAATGATACCGAGCCTTGCTTTTTGATATAATCAAAAAGGTGCATTTCCAGAACGGCTACAGCAATCAACTCGGCGGCGTACTGTCGATCCCGAAATCGAAAGATTTGTGTGGGGTCCGAGATGGGCATCTCTGACAATGACATAGGACTCGATGTTGACATCGATGTGGCTCCTCGAAAATCGCCTAAGCGGTATCAAATGGTTAACATTCCAAAATTGAAAAATAACAGCTGACCATTTGGTGGTTGTTGCTGGATCATTTAAAAACGCAAACAAGATGCTGGACTGTTGCTGATGAATTCTCTTGAAGCCTTTTTAAAGTACCAAACGTTTGCGGTTGCAGGGGCTTCTCGGGACCGATCGAAGTATGGGAACATCGTTTATCGCGCTTTGCAAAAAAGTGGCAGGCAGACATTTGCCATTAATCCCAATACGGATTCGGTGGAAGGTGATTTAGCGTATGCTAAAATCAACGACCTGCCACGATCTGTCGAAGCTTTATCGGTCGTAACGCCTCCAGAAGTTAGCTTACTGGTGGTGCAAGATGCAATCCGAGCAGGCGTCAAGTCGATATGGTTTCAGCCGGGAGCTGAAAACAAACAAGCTAGCCGGTTGGCCCGACAAGCTGGTATCGAAGTGATCGACGATGGTAGTTGTATCTTGGTCGCTTTGGCTCAGGGAGTTTGAGGGGGCTTAGGTAGTTTGAGGGAGCTCAGGGAGTTTGAGGGAGCTCAGGGAGTTTGAGGGAGCTCAGGGAGTTTGAGGGAGCTCAGGGAGTTTGAGGGAGCTCAGGGAGTTTGAGGGGGCTCACGAGGCTTTCGGTTCTTTCTTTTGGAGGAAAGGCAAAGGTCGCAGCTCGAGTTTCTTTATGCTTTGCAAATATTCGAGCACGGCGGCCGATTCATCGCCCCCTGCTTGAGCGTGCATATGCAAGGAGAAGCCGTGGGGACCCTTGGCATCGATCAAGGTTGGCTGGAGAGTTAAGAACGCTTGAATGGCTTCGAATTGTCCCAGCATGGCAGCGCAAAAGATGTCGATTCTCGCACCCTTTTCGAGCAAAAATTGAGCGATATCGCGTCGACCCATATGGGATGCTCCGCCGAGGGCGGTTTCAAAATCGCCACCACCCCAATCGACTGCGCCATTCAATAGACCCGGTTCGCGCTCTAATAGTTTTTTAACCATGTCGAGGTCCGAGTGGGCAAAAATCACAAAGTCTTGTAGCAGAGTACGATTCAACTGCTCTTTTTTCCATGACGGTTTGAAGCCTGGTGGTTCATAGTCTCGTTCGAAAGCTGCTTCGCGAGGACCTGTGGGTGCTGGTTGGGCCGGTGGTGGATCTTGTCCAAGCAAAACCCCGCTAGCAGCTAAAGTGCAGACGCCTGAAGCTACAAATGCGCGTCGACTCAAGTCATTCTTATTCATTACTTATCCCATCTATTGGCTGCGAAGTTAGTGTGAAGCGCCTCGTGGACTGCAACGTCAATTATTTTTTCTCTCGAGAAGAGGAATGGTCGTGTACGATGACCCATTTCCCGTCGATTCGTTTCCAGACCAAGGAAAAATTACCCTCGGCGGGTTTGTCACCTGTGATTTTCCAATCGCCAAGCATGATGGCCGCTTCCTCTCCAATCGGCTCGACCTCCAAATTGGAAAAGGTAAGCATACCCATGGTCGCTTTATCTGGATAACTCTGTTTGTATTTTTGACGCGTTTTTTCCCAGCCCCTTCTCGTTTCTCCTCGGGAAGAAAACGTAAGTTTTTCGCTTTTCCAATACGCTTCCATGAACCCATCGATATTGCCATCGTTCCAAGCCACTTGCTGTTGGTGAACGATATCTTTGAGGGTGTCGGCCAGCGATTTTTCCTCTCCCGAAGTAGTCGCTGCCCCCCAAATAGTCGCTGCATGAAACCCGAAAGGAGAAAACAGGGCTAGAAATAAGAGCCAATATCGAGCTGGTTTCGTGGGAGCCATCAATAAGTGATCCAGGGAGATAGGAATATCCTATAGCATTACCTCGCAAACTAATTTAACCTATTGGGATCCTCTTCACCACGCGTCGAGACATTCCGAGCTCGATAATTGCCCTCGATATTTGATACGTTCGGGGTTTACCTGTTACATGATTCAGTAGGGATACTATGGTCGCAGAGTCTGTTTTGGCCTTAAACGAAGAGACCTTGTTTGAAGAGTGGAATTGGATCCTTGATTGTTTCAGGGATGTGTTGTTGGAATCTGGAGACAAGGCGTTGGCGGAGACGTTGCCGATTCCCGGGGAAAGCACGTTTCGATCCGACCAACTGGTCAGTTCGGTGCATTTAACGCAAGCTTTTTCGATTGCATTTCAGCTGTTAGGGATGGCCGAGCAAAATTCCGCCGATCTTTTTCGCCGCACATTAGAGAAAAAATCTGGAGTCGATGCGCTGCCTGCCCTGTGGGGCGATTCTTTGCGACAGCTTAAGGACGAGGGATATACGTCGCAGGAAATAGCGCAAATGCTGCCTCAAATTCAGGTCGAGTTGGTCTTAACCGCTCACCCCACCGAGGCAAAGCGGGCGACGGTGCTGGCCCACCATCGCCGGTTGTACGAACGATTTCAAACGCATCAAAATCTGAAAGTGATTGGAGCGACTTCGGGTGATTCACAGCAGGAGGAAAATGATTTTGCTGTGCGGGCTTTGCTTGGGATTTTATGGCGCACGGGGGAAATTTATCTCGACAAACCCGATATTCAGTCCGAACGCCGCAACGTACTGGACTATCTTACGCATGTTTTTCCGGCTGTGTTAAGGCCGCTGGATCAACGTTTGCGCCGTGCGTGGACCGAAGTGGGTTTGGATCCATCCGTGTTTTCCAACCCGCTCATTTTTCCGAAACTAACCTTTGGAACTTGGGTGGGTGGCGACCGGGATGGACATCCGCTGGTCACCGCCGCGGTGACCCGTCAAAGCTTGCTCGAACTGCGTCGCAGCGCGATTGGTCTAGTGCAGCGGCACTTGATGCAGCTTGCTCGATTGATGAGTCAATCGGCGTATTGGCAACGTCCCGATCCTGATTTTTTACAAAATTTGGCGTCTATCAGCGATCAGTTGGGAACCACGGGAAAAAAAGCGATCGAGCGAAATCCGAATGAGCCATGGCGACAATTTATCAATACCATGTTGGCTCGCCTCCCGCGTATCGATCCCAATCAAGAAGCCATTTCGATCGAACCA
>JBIKMB010000399.1:0-3306 GCA_044359485.1 Pirellulaceae bacterium
ACCCGCTATTCGGTGTCAGGCACCCGCCATTCGGTGTCAGGCACCCGCTATTCGGTGTCAGGCACCCGCCATTCGGTGTCAGGCACCCGCTATTCGGTGTCAGGCACCCGCTATTCGGTGTCAGGCACCCGCTATTCGGTGTCAGGCACCCGCTACTCGGTGTCAGGCACCTGTAATTCGGCGAAACGCGGTTCCATTTTGGGTGCCAGGCACGGACAGGAACTCCGGTTAACAATCGTTTTGTCCGGTTACAACACAAAAACCCGCTGATTCACAGGAACCAGCGGGTTCTTTACCTCGGATCGAGCGGTTCTATTGAAAGGGTCCTAGAAGTTTGAGCAAAAACGATAAGACAGGAAGCCCTCCCTGGGTGAGGTTGCGACACCGCCATGCATCGCTCCGTTCCACTACTTTTCCAGTCCTTCAACTTCTCCAATAGTACCTATGGATCACTTGAGCCGGTAAGCTCAATTATTAGTTGCAACCGCCGCAGCTTGGAGCAGCTACTTCAACGCTGCAAGCATCGCAAGCTGGTTCGCAGCAAGATGCATGGCGAGCCTTGATGCGAGCCAACAGAGCCTTTAGGTGGCTGTGGCGAGGAGCACATGGATCGCAAACTGGGGCTGGTTCGCAGCAAACAGGAGCTGGAGCTGGTTCGCAAACTGGAGCCGCATCGCATCCGCAATCTGCATGATGCTTGTGGAACCACTTGTGCAACAAGCCACCACGGCACTTCGGTGCACATGGATCACAGGCATCGCAAACAGGTGCTGGAGCTGGTTCGCAGCAAACAGGTGCTGGCTCACAACATGAATCGCAACCGCGACCCAAACCGCCGAACAGGCCGGCTTCTGCGCTGGCTCCGCTCAAGGAAAGAGCGAAAACAGCAATCAAAGCTGAGAAAATGAAACGCATTGGAAACTCTCCAAAAAGTGTGTTCTAATAGATCTGCGCGATAATCCTTGAATCCCATCCCGTGAGTGGTTCTACCCGCAGTCTGGCTGCGTTTTAGCTTCTATGCCAGAACGGTCGGTGTTGGGTGGGGAGCTTCGGACGACACGCATTGACTCATCAACCATTCCTTCCATTCGACGAATCACAGGGTATTTCCTCACAAACCGCCAGAAATTTCCCAGTCCTCAACGATTCTCTAGTCCGATTATCTTAACAAGACCGATTAGTCCGGACTTAATCGCCCCGGTATCGCAATTGTCATCGAACGCAAAGTCCTAAAAATCAGTCCGATGCGGTATCGGGAGCCCCATTGCCAAGTTGTTCATCCGATCCACAATAACCACCTTGCATCCCACTTGCTTTGACAGGATCGCCCGATGCCCCTCGATTTCCTGACTCTTCGCCAACCCTCCCTTTGTGAGGCCAATCATGTCGTTTCTCTCAAGGACTCGGTCAACCCGCTAAAAGATATCGCTGCCGAAGTGATGCATGCACTCGATCAGCCACTCGAATTTCCCCCTTTTCACCTTGCGATGATCGAGGGTGATCGAATCGCGCTGGCTGTGGATGCTTCCATCCCTGGGCTCCAAGAAGTCATCGTAGGTGCGGTCGATTACTTGCTGGCCCACCACATCGCCATCGAAGATATCTCGGTTGTGCTTTCTACCTGCGAGCCAGCTACCCTGGCATTCATCCGCGACCAATTACCAACCCATCTGCATCAAAAACTCGCCGTTTACATTCACAATCCCTCCGAGCAGAACGAACTGGGATATCTGGCGGCGACCAGCGAAGATGCTCTACCCATATACGTCAATCGACGATTGCTCGACGCCGATGTAGTGCTGCCCATCACGCTGTACCATTCCCATCAAACCATCGACTACTTTGGAATCACAGGTATTTTTCCTCTCTTTGCCGATAGCGAAGTGATGAAACGCTGCAATACGCTGAGCAACCTCGGCGCACAAAGTCAAAGTCATAAACGCAAAAAAGAGGCGGAGGAAGCGACATGGCTCTTGGGAATTCAGTGCATACTCAAAGCGGTACCCGCTGGTGATGGCAAACTTTTGAACGTCATTGCCGGTGTCCCTTCAGCGTTGGAGCAGTTATTTCTGCAAGATCAAAAAGACCATTCCAAGATCGTGATCGATCAGTTGGTCGATATTGCGATCGCCGAAGTCGACGGTGATGCCAATGAGCAAACATGGTCGAATGTCGCTCGAGCGCTCCACACCGCTCGCTCTGCCATCCGAACTCAAGGAACCATCGTGCTCCGCACGCGTATCGACCAAAAACCGGGACCGTCGCTGCGTAAACTGGGCAGTCTTGATGCACCAGAAAAAATTGAAAAACAATTGAGCAAAGAAAGCTACAGCGATACACTCACCGCTTCGCTATTATGTGAGTACTCTCAAGGCTGCAGAATATATTTGCAGTCCAAACTGCCACAAGACGCTGTCGAAGACATGGGAATTGGTTACGTCACCGACGATCACCAATTAGAGAAGCTGGTCTCAGGTCACGAACGTTGCTTGTGGCTACCCTCAGCCCAACACTACAACGTCCAGCATTCTTCGGCAAAAACGAACTAAATGCGCGAACGCACCAGAGGATTGTGGCGCGACACTTGGTTCACGCCACTGTTTCGGACAACTCACCACACGACCTTATGCCATGCCAAGACTTCAAATACTCTCGGCAGTCGCGTACTTTGGAAAAGCTCCGAATTCATTCGATGCATCGACTGAGGCTTCGGCATAAGAGTCTTCCGTTTCCCAAATCCGAACCGCAGTGGCCCGCGCTCCCGTGCCTAAAAGAACCTCGGGAGCCACATTTTCCAACAGGTATCGCGCCATATTTTCTGCCGTTGGATTGTACGGCAAAACGAAATATCGCATTGGCTCAACCATTCGCAGAGCGGCTTCCGCGTTAGCATCACCTTTGGAAATCAAAAAGCTGTGATCCCAATGTGCATCGATCCAACCCTTAAAACGCGTCTTTAACTCGGAAAAATCGACCACTCGACCCACCGCATCGACTTCATCTCCCGTCACAAAAAAGTCTGCGACGTAGTTGTGACCATGGAAATGTTCGCACTTTCCTCCGTGCTTGAAGAGGCGATGGCCGGCACAAAATTTGATTCGACGCATGATGGTAATAGGCATTATCAACTACCTTTTAAGAAAGATCCATCGGCAAGCATTCTACCTACCGCTCAACAACACACGCTGTTCCGGACTCATTCAGAAACTGACGGAACAATCTCTACAAACCAACCCTCGCAATCCAGTCTACCCAATCATTCACACCATGAGCAAACAACACCCGCAATCATTCAAGGGTCATTGC
>JBIKMB010000186.1:0-11484 GCA_044359485.1 Pirellulaceae bacterium
ATTTAGAGCACTTTATAACGAAAACAAAAATACTCGTTTTTTTTCTTCCCGAGCCTATTGTTAGAACGCAGGGTGGTCGATACATTCTTGGCTCATCGGTCGCACCAACCTTCGCGAGAAGCGAAAAGTGGTGAGATCGAAATCGCGAGTGATCGCGAAAAAAAATCTTGAACATCGATTGACTTCCTGTTCAAGACTGATAACATGTTAAGCCCTTAAGCAAACGTCACGAGAGTGACAACTTTAGCTTAAGGCATTTGATCTTTGACAATTTGGTTGGTTAGCCCTCAAACAGAAATGACTTTTGTTGTTTCAACTGAGAAAGTTTGTGATTTGTTTTTTTGATTGATTTTTGGGTGTCGGGAGACCACCGGCACCAACGAGCTACAGGCTCTCAATTTGCTATAAAACCTGCCGAATAGTTTCGAGAGATTCTACCGGTAGGGAAGCATACACAATTGAAGGGTTTGATCCTGGCTCAGAATGAACGTTGGCGGCGTGGATTAGGCATGCAAGTCGAGCGCGATATGTAGCAATACATGGAAAGCGGCGAAAGGGAGAGTAATACGTGGGAATCTGCCCTTAGACCTGGGATAGCGATGGGAAACTGCCGGTAATACCAGATAATGTCTATGGACCAAAGGTGTGATTCCGTCTAGGGATGAGCCCACGTCCTATTAGCTAGTTGGCAGGGTAATGGCCTACCAAGGCGATGATGGGTAGCGGGTGTGAGAGCATGACCCGCCTCACTGGGACTGAGACACTGCCCAGACACCTACGGGTGGCTGCAGTCGAGAATCTTCGGCAATGGGCGCAAGCCTGACCGAGCGACGCCGCGTGCGGGATGAAGGCCTTCGGGTTGTAAACCGCTGTCGAGGGGGAGCAACTTCCATAGAGTTATCTCTATGGATTGAGCGATCCCTGGAGGAAGGACGGGCTAAGTTCGTGCCAGCAGCCGCGGTAAGACGAACCGTCCAAACGTTATTCGGTATCACTGGGCTTAAAGAGTTCGTAGGCGGCTAAACAGGTGAGGTGTGAAAGCCCTCGGCTCAACCGAGGAATTGCGCTTCAAACCGTTTAGCTAGAGGAAGACAGAGGTGGGCGGAACTGATGGTGGAGCGGTGAAATGCGTTGATATCATCAGGAACACCGGTGGCGAAAGCGGCTCACTGGGTCTTATCTGACGCTGAGGAACGAAAGCTAGGGGAGCGAACGGGATTAGATACCCCGGTAGTCCTAGCCGTAAACGATGAGCACTAGACTGTGGGGACCTTCACATCCTCTCGGTCGTAGCGAAAGTGTTAAGTGCTCCGCCTGGGGAGTATGGTCGCAAGGCTGAAACTCAAAGGAATTGACGGGGGCTCACACAAGCGGTGGAGGATGTGGCTTAATTCGAGGCTACGCGAAGAACCTTATCCTAGTCTTGACATGCTTAAGAACCCGGCCGAAAGGTTGGGGTGCCCTTCGGGGAGCTTTTGCACAGGTGCTGCATGGCTGTCGTCAGCTCGTGTCGTGAGATGTCGGGTTAAGTCCCTTAACGAGCGAAACCCTTGTCCCTAGTTGCCAGCGAGTCATGTCGGGGACTCTAGGGAGACTGCCGGTGTTAAACCGGAGGAAGGTGGGGATGACGTCAAGTCCTCATGGCCTTTATGATTAGGGCTGCACACGTCCTACAATGCAACGTATAAAGGGAAGCAAACCCGCGAGGGGGAGCAAATCTCAAAAAGCGTTGCTCAGTTCGGATTGCAGGCTGCAACTCGCCTGCATGAAGCTGGAATCGCTAGTAATCGCGGGTCAGCATACCGCGGTGAATGTGTTCCTGAGCCTTGTACACACCGCCCGTCAAGCCACGAAAGTCGGGAGGGCCCGAAGTCACTGAGCTAACCGCAAGGGAGCAGGTGCCGAAGGTCAATTCGACAATTGGGACTAAGTCGTAACAAGGTAGCCGTAGGGGAACCTGCGGCTGGATCACCTCCTTTCTAAGGATTTTAGTCTTTGCCGTGGTGACACGGCAAGATTGATAGTGTGAACAACTCTTAGCCAAGTTTTTGAGGGTCTAACCACCATTTTTTGGTTAGCCAAATTGTTGATTATATGCCGGTAGGTCGAAAGACCTGCCGGTTTTTTTTTGCGCGCACCCTACTTCGACATCCCCTGTCCAAAATACGCTTCCCCAACACCCATGAAGACTCCTCGCAAAATTGTCCGCTCCCGCTAAATCATTCCGCTGTTCCACCTAAGCGAACCTATCCAACAAAGACAACCCAAACATGCCTTGCCGCTGAAGCCCCACCCAGATCGTTCCGCATTTCCTCCAGCACAGCCCTCAACTAGCACCCAATCTATCCCGCCTCAACAATATCCGGCAGCATGGTCTTTGCCCCCAACTCTTCTTCCATAATCACTTTGCGCTAACCAGTTCACCACGATTCCTTCGCGAATTATTTTTCGTTTGTGGTCCAATCCAAAGAAGGCCGTTCCCCTTCTTGTTTTTTCTCTAACCCTAAGCGCAGCTTGAAGGTTTTGAATGCGAAGTATCCCTGTAAGCCTCGCACGTAGAATATTCAATTTAAGTTGCGACATTCGGTACCAGAAGCCAATGGCTTCATGCTGAACTTATCGGTCAACAAAAACCGCGACTTGGCCCGCCATGAAAATAGTCAACACCTCTAGACGCCAGGCAAAACAACGACACATTTGATCCCCTCAATGCATACCACACCTAAAAGTTCGCGAATTGTGAGTACGATTTATTGCTTCCCCTGTCACTAAGTCTAACAGTGTGAAGCGGCGATCGAGCTTTCATGGCCAGTCGAACGCGATCCCTGCGGAAGCGTCTCTAGATTCCATGCACTCGCTACCCACGCTCGATAACCGGTTTCGATTTTCTTGAACGGAAAAAAGTCGCAGAAAAAAAGGCCGTGTCCGTGGCACGTCGACAAGCGACTCTCTCGTTGCGGAGTTTTTTTCGCTGGTTATCCCTGTGGGATGTGCTGAACTTCCGGAGGAACCTCTGGTTTTTCGATATTCAGAAGCAATGATTCGGGAGAGGCTTCTTTCTATAAGTGCGTTACCAAGAGCAGTGATGAAGCAAAAATGGGTTGCTAGAGCGGAAAATTTAAGCGATTTCTGGGGGCGATCGATGCATTTTCACGTGACTTCCGCGACTACCACAGTCACGGATTCTGCCAAAGAGAGAATCGCCCGACAGTGCGATACGAGAATCGCTAGTATTTTCGCGTTATGCCGTTCACCATACGACCACACGCAAATCGCAAACGTTGGTCCCGGTGGGCCCCGTTTTTAAGTGACCGCCGAATCGTTCAAAAAAACTGTAGGCATCATTGCGATTTAGATAGTCGATGAGTTGGACTCCACTAGCCTCGACTTTTTTTTCTAATTCGCGATCAAACCAAGCCCCCGCTACATCGGTCGGCCCATCTTCGCCGTCGGTCCCTCCCGACAAAAAGCAGATCGGCTTTATTTCTGTTCCTTTGCGTCGCAATTCAATTCGGCGTTGTAAGGCTGCAAGCACCAACTGCTGGTTTCTGCCTCCGCGGCCGCGCAGTCCGGACGGAACCAAGCGAACCGTTGGTTCCCCACCGCTGATGAAGCAGTCCGGTGCATCGCGTTCGTTGGACCATACCGAACAGCGTTCCAGGAATTCGCGGCCAAGACTTTCTGCATCCCCTTCGCTTTGCCTGGCGCAATTCATCAAGTATCGATAACCGCGAGACACCGCTTCTACGCCAGATGCATCAACGGCGGTAGCATTGTTGGCTAAAATCAAATGCTCGACGTGGCAGGTTGGCTCAGGAATTTTCTTTGCAGCTGGCTCGTTGAGAGCGGTCCAAACGTTCTCGGAGAATGCGTTGCGTGGGATTTCGTATTTTTCCATAAGCTCCTGGGGAACTAGGGTGGGCTTACTCGCCCAAACTGTGGGGCCGGAGCCGATAAAGCGTAAATCATCGCCAAGCACATCCGATATGACGAGCGTGAACAGACTTGCCGCACGACAAGCTCGCGCCAGTCCACCACCTTTGATTCGGCTTAGGGCAATTCGAACCGTATTAAGCTCTTCGATGGTGGCTCCCGCTGCGCTCAGAGTGCGTGTCACCTCACGTTTATCGGCCAGGGTAATAGAAGTAAGTGGGAGAGGAAGCAGCGCTGACGCTCCTCCGGATAATAGACAGATAACAACATCGTCCACCGAACATTGCTGGACGAGCTGAATCATTTTTTCACTGCCGAGGACACCTTGCTCGGTTGGTTCATTCAGCGCTGCCGGTCGTCCCGCGTGTAAATGGACTGGCAGAGAATAATTGTTGGGGATCGTTCCTTCGGGAACATTGATCCAACCTGTGACGCGTCCAGATTTGAGCCAGGTTTCGGGCAAACGGTTTTGAAACGCCACGGCCATCGCGGCGGACGCTTTCCCAGCTCCGACAACAACCAGGCGTTTCATCTTTTTTACATCAATAAGAAGATCGTCGATCTCAATCGAATGATTCGTCACGCGCATCGCCCGCTCGAAAAGGTTTTCCGGCTGCACGGCTGCTACACCAGCTTTCCAGATGGCGAGCGCATCATCACGCAAATTCTTCATGGGTTTATCGGTAGTGAGGGTGGAACCTTGTTGGCATCTGGAGGCGTAAGGTTGGCAGCAGCCACGGTAATTTCATCGATTAATACGTCTCCCTCGCCTCGCATTTCGATCATGATCTCCAGTGGACCCGTGCGATCGATCACTCGGTACATTCGCAGCGGCAGCCATGAACCGTGTGGGGAACAAAGCAGTTGTCCGAGTACAGGTCCCTCATTGCTTTCGTAAATCAGCACCCCGGACTGTGGCTTGCTGCATCCGCCGCGAATCATGACCTTACCTTCGATGCGAATAATCTGTCCAGCGGTAACATGGATTGCACCGCTTCGAATCCGCAGGCTCGAACCTGCGTAACCGCCGGAAACTTCTCTTTCTCGTCCCCTGGCCACGATGCGTAAGGCATTTCCCCCTCTTCCCTCATCAAGCGGCACAATTTCAGTGAGCACCTCGACCTGATCTTCAAGGCGTCGATCCTGTTTCCAGCCGGCTGCCAACATTACATCAAGATTCTCTAAGCCACCTCCCGCCAAGCCCAAGTCGCTCCACGAGTTGGCTCCTATCTGTTGTCCTACGTACCAGTGAAGTGGCACACTTGAACTTGCCAGCAACCAAGGTGCACTTTGCGGAGAGGGGACATCGGCCCGCGCCACACTCCACGCATTGTGAATCACTTGATGCGATGCCTCCAAGGCTCTCAAAATATACGCCATCGCTTCAGGCGTGTTGTTGCCGAGCAAAACATACGCCTGCTCCATATCACGTGAGGCTCGTTGAATCGCCAGCATATCTTCAGTAAGTCGGTTGTTGGCGACAATCTGCCAGCGAGCGGTCACGATTTCTTGCGCTGCGGCTAAACGCATTTGCGCAACATTGGCGACCGCAAAAGCATACGCTGCACCCAGTACCTCAAAGCGTTGATTGAAATAGCTTAAGACTTGTGGCTCACTGGTCGAAACCAAAAACTCAATCGTGTGAGGATTGTCGATCTGCACCTCTACCATTCCGCCTATGCGACGCTGCGGTAAAGTTTCCAGCTTCCACCGAGTGAATCGCATGACTTGAGAAGAAGGACTGATCTGCTGCCACGAAAGCTTCAGTGGCTGATGGGTACGATTTGCGAAAGAGAGATGGGAAACTGTGCCGGCAGGTTGGACGACAAGCAATTGAGATTTTGGAGTTTCCCACAAAGTTGCATCCCAATGGGAATCACTGGATTGCACGCGATTTCGACTTCCTCGAGTGGAATTAAGCCACGGTGAGATAAGATCTAATTCAGCATGAATCCATTGCAGCATATTGGCTCGCGCTCGATCTTCGTTGGATTCTGCATCCAGAGGCGACCGGGAACGAAAGTAAATTCCTTGTATTCCCGCAGCCAGTGTTCGATACATTTGTGTGCGAATTTGACTGGGATCGCCGATGGTCATGTTGACGGTTGGTTGACCTATAACCTCACCGAACGAATCGATTTGACGACGCCATTCCAGCGACGGCTGTGTGGCTAAGGAAGCCATCACTTGTGGAGTACCGCGACAATCACGCAATGCGTTTTCTAAGAATTCTGTGAGTTCGACGGATCTTTCGTACGCTCCAGCCTGTAGACAGGGAAGAATCAGCGTATTGGAGATACGACTATAACGCCAAAGGTTTTCGATCGGCTCAACGACTATAGGTTTTTGCAAGTAGTTCATCGAACTTCGCATCTGCTCTACGCGACGACGCATCGCTTCGTACTCTTCTCTGTCCACATAATCGCCAACCGTCCAACCTTCAACAACCGACCAAGCTTTCGATTGCTCTTGCAATGGAACAATCGTAGGTAGTGGAGAAATCACTTTGATACCGTACTGCTCTGCTTGTTCTAACTCCTTGTGCGTCGGTGCGGAGGAGAGAATGATTCCCTTGATGCCAATGGAAGCGAGCCACTCGAGCGATTCGCCTTGGTACTGTAACCAGCGATTGGTTACCAAAGTACCCACCCCTAAATCATCGGCCTTGGCGATGGTGGGCCTCTCATCCAGATTGCTTCCTGAATCACTCGAAGAAGAAGCGAGACGACCTGGCGATTGTGGATCTGGATCAGCGTTCATCGTCGGATCCAAACCACTTGCACTGGGTGCGGCGCGATCTTGACGAGGTGCCTCAATCAATCCGGACACTTCCAAATCATCCAACTGCAAAACCTGTGTGCCCGAGTTGGAATATCCATTGACGGCCACGTAATCCACAACGGCTTCACTCCAATCCACTTCATTGCCAAATTCGCTTCGCAAAGCGCGAACTTTTTCACCCAAACGTTGAGGTAAGCCTGTCAGTTGCACACGCTGCCATGACCCAACCGCACCATAAGAATCACCCCAGATCCAAATCTCTCGTGGCTTTCCGGTCACCGGATGCAAAGCATTTCGGAAAACAACTCGCACGCCCAGCGTTGCACCCCGTTGCGTCGAACGAATCCAGAGCGAAGGCTTGAACTCCTCCAAAACAAGCGCTGGACGAATCGGGTATCCCAGAACGGCGAGCGTACCTCGCCCCATTCGCAGTTCAATCACCTCGCAGGTTAGTCCCGAATGCGGAAGCTGCGGTGAGATTTCTTGAAGGCGAATTTTGGCATCGCAATCCCAATCCACCAATTTCCACCGTGGATTGCCACCTTCAAAAGAATCCGTCAATTGGCCATAAGCCGATGTGGAAAAAAGAAAAAAGATCCAAGCGATGGAAATCCCAACGGTCCCCACACACTGTTTCCAGAAATCCAGCCGGATCGCCAAAACCGAACCGAAACACCCAAAAGAGGCAGATCGGAACGCAAATGAGCTGTTAATTCTCCCCATCCGTGGCTCCCTGCTGGAAATGTTGCATCCGGGCAACATGGCGATGCCTATGTGGCATTTCTCCGTAAGTTGCACTTATACAAGGACTTACGCTTTATCACTAGAGCAATCGTGTTTACCGAAAACAACATTTTTTCCGATCAGAAAAAAGGCAGCAGTCAGACCAATTATCCTAAGTACTTACCACAAAACAACTTAGAACTTTTGAATTTAACTCAAGCAGGTGATTGGCATCGGTTCTGCTTAAAGACACAATGAAAACTTAAGCATCGAACTACTATCTGAGTCAGGAGAGTCACCATGGCAAACGTCCCACAAATCGTCGATCAGGCTGCTCAGGACACTCCCGCTGAATTATTGGAACTCATTCGAGCCATTGATGCTCTTCCGCCACAGCATCGTGCATCGCTGCAACCGTCGCTCAATCGAGTAATTGACAGCAGTTCACGCCGCCGACGCATCCTGTCGATGGTTCAGGAGGCCCTTGGTCAACTCCGCTTGGACATGAAATATTTGGTGTTTGACCTGGAAGCGACCCGCCGAGAACGGGACCGATATCTCCAGCAGGTAAAAGAATTAACCGGCGAGAACAATTCTGACGAATAAGTGTTTTTTGTGTTTTTTCCCAACGATTTCGGCTCAAAAGATTTTCTGGATGACGTGCTTCCCAGAATGCGATGATGGAGACAAGTCTAGCTGTTTTTGACAGCAACCAGCGCCACCTGGAGACTCAATTCACACAGCATGAGCGGACAGCATAGTTCTTCTCCAAGAGGGAGTTCGGCAAGGTGACGCCGACTCCCTTTTTTTTTGCCCGCGAATTCCGGTAAGGCACGCCGAAGAAAATCTGAATAATTGCTTTTCGTCGCATTTCTGCTTACGATCCAATAATACTGATATTCCAGTTGCTCTTAATATTTCTGAACTTCCCGTTCGACGTTAGGTCTCCTTTTATCATGCAAGAATTCACTCCCAACACTCTCTCGGAGCGACTGGTCGAACTTGGGATCGTCGAGCGTGCTCAGTTGGAACAAGCTTGGTCCGATGTTGGCAGTAGTGAGGGAACCTGCGAAGACTTGATTCGTGTTTTGCTGCGACGCGAATTGGTGACCAACTTTCAAATCGATCGCGTCTTGAAAAATGAGCGTTTAGGATATTTTTACGGGCACTACAAAGTGCTTTATCTGATCGGTGTCGGTACGTTTGCTCGCGTGTATCGAGCCGTGCATCGCGACTCCGGTCGCGTTGTCGCAGTGAAAGTGTTGCGGCGACGTTTTCGTGAGCAACAAGTTGAGCTAGATCAATTTCTCCGCGAGGGGAGAATGGGTTTAAAGCTCAAGCATCCTAATATTGTTCAGATTTATGAGGTCAACAATGATCCGCGCGCGCCCTACCTGGTGATGGAATTTGTAGAAGGTCAGACGTTGCGGGAAATGATCAAAGTCCGCAAATCGCTCGATACACTCACAGCCTTGAAACTCACCGCGGATGTTGCTGGTGCCTTGGCTTACGCAGTTTCACAAGGTATCACCCACCGCGATTTGAAGTTGAGCAATGTTCTGATCGGTTCGAGTGGTCGCGCGAAATTGGTGGACTTTGGCTTGGCCTCTATATCCGATACCAGTTCGGAGGCCAAAGTGATCGATTCTCCCAACGCACGTGCGATTGACTATGCGGCGTTGGAGCGAGGCACAGGCGTCCGAAAAGATGACCCCCGCAGCGATATCTATTTCTTGGGCTGTATTTTTTACCATATCATTTCAGGTCAATCGCCACTGACCGAAACTCGCGACCGTTTGCAAAGACTTAATATCTCTCGATTCCGCGAGATCGCTCCGCTTGGTTCGTTGATGCCCGATCTCCCTCAAGGTGTCTTAGCGATTGCCGCGAAAGCTATGGATCTGGATGCCAATAGTCGCTATCAAACCGCGGATGAATTTAACGCCGACTTGAGAGCGGCAATCGAACGTATAGAAAAGGGCGACCCACTACAAGACTTGTCATCAACTCGAGCTTCAGGTCAACCTGTGGTCGAATCCCAAGAAGGTCGCAACAAAACGGTCATGGTCATCGAAAGCAAAGCGGACCTTCAGGACCTTATGCGCGAAAAACTAAAAAGTCGAGGCTATCGCGTTTTGGTTTTTAGCAACCCCGAACGCGCTTTACAGCGTTTTGAAAACGACGACAATTCTCCAGCCGATTGCGTGATTTTCAGTGCCCCCGAGTTGGGTAATGATGCTTTGGAAGCTTTCAATCGTTTCGCGTCCGATGAAAAAACCAAGAATGTGCCTGCCATTTTGCTGGTTGATCGCAAGCAGCAGTTCATTATCCGAGGAGCGAACATGGCTCCGCATCGATTGATGCTGGCGATGCCTTTGAAGGTTCGCGAATTAAGAATTGCACTGCTCAAATTGCTTGTCGGTAAATCGATGGCGGTCGGCGAAGGGGAAGACGAAGCAGGGTAGTTCACCCCCATTTTTGGCGGAACATTCCCCGAAGCCTCCGGTGATAACCATCGTATCTATTTTGGCGAGAGGAAAGTGAATTATCCTACGGCGAAACTCCACTGGAACCCTTCGCGCTTCGACAGGTCTTTGGTACAGTATCGTTTTCTCAGCGGGGAGTATTCCCCCTCGAAATAACTAAGAGTCATTCCGAAAACCACGAGTCGCTCGGCATTTGGTGCGGTTTTCGGATAACCTCTAAATTCGAATCCTGGTTTGAGGGCGTAGCTCAGTCGGTAGAGCATCGGACTTTTAATCCGTGGGTCGTGGGTTCAAGTCCCACCGCCCTCACTTCCAGTTTTACCTAGGTTTTTACCGTGTCGAACGCGTGTTACGCGTACCGCCAATTGTTGGCGAGCGACCTCGTTTTTGGAAAAGACTACCGAAAAACCGTCCTACTTATTAGGACAGACGCGGGAAGTCGCCTCACCATTAGCTCTGTTCAAGCATGGTTCTAGCGAAGCGCGAACCCGCGCTATGAGCTACTCATCGCAGAGTACCAGCGGGCAGGCATCAGACTTTCCGAGGATTTCGACATCGTCGCGGACGCTCCCTTTGGCGTGAACGTCGCTTGGTTATCTACCCCTGCCACTGGATACGGATTCAAGGTCATTCCATGGACTTGCGACGACAAGGGACATAAGCATCCGATCATTTCCCAATCGATGTCCTCCCAACGTAGCGAAGGGGGTCGCCTTGAGATGGATTCGGTGCTCTGCTGGAAGCCAGCTGTTATTTAGCGCCTATCCGAAAACCACTAGCCGACGGCGTTAGCCGCGGTTTTTCAGTAGGAGCGTAGAGTCAATCCGATTCAAGGTGAATGCTTTTGAAAAAAGTAAGTTGAACTCAGGCTCGGGCTTGATGTGCACAACGGCCAGTGAATCAAACTGAGTAAGTTTTCACCGTGCATGGTAGATTCAGAAAAATTTTGATCGATACAGTACACCGGAAAGCATCGTTTGTGCAAAGTATCGATCAATGGCTAGGCAGCGTCCTGTTTTTTTCCCCGAGCGTCAGCGGTTGCTCGAGCGCGTTGGGCGCGATCGGTAGTTCGGTCCAACGCGCTGAGGTATTGTTTTCCAACGCGCTGAGGTATTGTTTTCCAGCGCGCTGAGGTATTGTTTTCCAGCGCGCTGAGGTATGGAGTGCGCAGAGTCGTTTAACCCGTGTGCCGCTAGGCCAGGCCCGCGCCGCTGTGCGCCCGAGCGCGTTGGGCGCGACCGGTAGTTCGATCCAACGCGCTGAGGTATTGTTTTCCAGCGCGCTGAGGTATGGAGTGCGCAGAGTCGTTTAACCCGTGTGCCGCTAGGCCAGGCCCGCGCCGCGGTGCGCTCGAGCGCGTTGGGCGCGATCGGTAGTTCGGTCCAACGCGCTGAGGTATTGTTTTCCAGCGCGCTGAGCTATGGAGTGCGCAGAGTCGTTTAACCCGTGTGCCGCTAGGCCAGGCCCGCGCCGCTGTGCGCCCGAGCGCGTTGGGCGCGACCGGTAGTTCGGTCCAACGCGCTGAGGTATTGTTTTCCAGCGCGCTGAGGTATGGAGTGCG
>JBIKMB010000400.1:0-3289 GCA_044359485.1 Pirellulaceae bacterium
GCGGGCTTCAGTAAAATCAGGGCTAAAGCGATGTTTAGCCACAGCATCAAGCTGTTTCCACCTTTGGATCGCAAATGCAAAAAGGGTGTGCCAACAGTAGCCCAACTCCGAAGTGTCGATAGAGGATTTCGCTCCAAAACGCTTTGGCGTAGCGCATGCCAAATTACGGAACCGCCATGACTATGACCGACGAGGTGATAGTGGATTCCTTGTGACTCTAATCCCCTAAGGTATTCCAAAAGTTCATCAGCCGCCTTGATTCGCTCTCGTTCACTGTTCTCTCCAGACCAATGAAACAGTTCCCCTTGCTGCGGTAACTCGACATCGGCGGGAAGTCGGTTTAAGAGCCCTTCTGTCGCTCGACTCCCCAACTGCCACCAACTATCCCCTTCGTCGCTTTCTCGATTCGCAAACGTGCCATGGATCAGTATGAGCTTCTCTGGATTGGGTGTTACTGCAAGAGCCATAGTTCAAGAGACATCCTATCCCGATGTGTTTATGGTTGATGAGCAAATTAAAAATGGCATATCCAATTTCTGCTATCCCTTGGGCCGAATACGCTGTAAGGCTGCAAAACCGCTGAAACTTTGTTCCACTCAAACCATTTTGGGGATACATCTAATATTTTTGAGCTGGTGTCTATGTCAATCGGATAGGAATGGACGAATCGAGCCAGCAATTCCTGGACTTACAGCTAGCATTTTGGTGACCCGCAAATTTCTTTGGCATTGCTGGATGGACAGGCCCACTGCAAAGTCAGCGACGCTCTTTCTCGCTAATTGCGCACAGAAGTACAGACGTTAAAGATCGATAGAGAGAGTTGGCCAAGCGATTTTTAGAATGAGCCTGTATACCCTCGGCTTGCGATTTACGGCGATGTAAACTGGTAGATGCTTCAGGGAACGATATCGGGCCTACGTACCCCATCCCGACCTACCCTACCCAACCTCTACTCCGCTTGCGGAATTCGCGAAATGGTTTTACTCGCCGTCGAAGTGGCCGAAACGCTAGCCGAACATGCCTCTCTTTGGGCGATTCGCCTTGCAATGCTGGCTATGCTGCTAACTTTCGCTATGCAAATCCGAGGAGCAAAAGCCACTTCGTTAACGGTTAGCATCGCGTGGTTCAGCGGCGCGATTTGCGCTTTATGTCACAGCATCGGCGCTCTGTTCGCGTTCCACGAGGGCAGCCACGAAGCAGCCTTTAAATCGACTGCGAAACAGACCGAAGACATGCTTGGCTTTTCGTTTGGCATCGGCCTGTACGTCAATTATCTGTTCGTTTTGATTTGGCTACTCGACGCCTTATTTCGGTTCATTAAGCCTGATGTTTACTCAAAACTAGGGGCCTATTTTCACTGGACTGTTTATGGCTTCCTAAGCTTCATCGCGATCAATGGCACCGTCGTCTTTAAGGATGGCTGGATTCGCTGGCTAACCCTAGCCGCCATCGCTGGGCTGGTTGCAATGTGGCTATTAAGGCCTACACAGGCGAAAGAAATAGATTTGAACGTATCGCAATCTTAGGGTAAACCAGCGCGACCTCACCTTCGAATTACGATTCAAACATTGGAATTATTTGTCAGCGATAGAACGAACTAAGCTCTGTGATCCCATTTTCCACAAAACGAATTAAGCCGTTCAGGCTTCGACCGAACGGCTTCTCGAAAACATTGGTATCACCGCGTTTCAGAAACTGAAACGCCTGAGATTAGTTTGCAGGCTTCATGGGTTTTCCACCTTGCGGTGAATTTTTTGCACCCACACCAGGTCCCGCAGAATTTCGGTCGCTGGGCGTAATCGTGGGAATTGCTTCAGGGCTAACAGTCTCGTCCTTGGCTGCTCCACAGCCTAGGGTGAAAAAAGAACTAGCGACAACCACACCCAGTAATAAGAATCGTTTCAGCACTGATGAATCCTTCATGGAAATGAATTGATTGAGTCGAAATTAATTGGCCAAGGGTAAGGCTAAGAGCCTATCCAAAAACGCTAAAAACCGCGGCGAACGCCGTCGGCTAATCACCAATCGCAGCTAAAGCCGACGGAAATCGATATTCGCGGCGGAGGCGGGTAGTCGATAACTGCGGCTAAAGCCGTTGGATCATCAACAAACACGCCTAGACCGTCGGTGATGAATAGCAGATGGACTCTAAGTCCGCTCACCGCACCCGAGCAGTGCGATGAGCGTTAATCAATCGAATTTATTCTTCAACCGAAAAAGCTTCGGCACGATCGCGAGTTGCCATCGCTTCAATCAGAGTTGGAGTATAAGCCGAACCTGTGGTGTTCTGAGGACCACCCGATGAATAGCTCAAAAAGCGGACCGAACCGTCGACCAGCAGCCAGTTGGCTCCTCCTGGATGCAAGCTCCAGAAATGATAACGATGAAGGCTACCTGGATCCTGCACAGCTCCGGGACGGAAAAAGTCTGGCGTGGCAGCGGGGTCTTCAGTTCGTTCGAAAACGCCCAGCACAACGTCCGTTGCACCGAAGTATGGATAGTCACCCGAACCAGCCCAAATCCAACCATAGTATAAGTCGCTCGAAGGTGGTCGCTCTCCAACAAACAACGTGTTGCTCGTCCCGTCAACTACCATCGCCATTCGCACACCCGAGTTCACAAACAACATACCGTCCTGACCACCAGCTTCACGGAACTGATTGCGGCCGGAAACACCCAAGTAAGACGTCAAAGCGGATCGCTCTCCCCCGGAGTCTGGAGGAGACAATTGTCCGCCTCGAACGTCGGATGGGCAAACCATGGTTGGAATAATTGTCTCATGCAGCGTCTTGCCAGTCGCTGGATCCATCTGCCACCATGGCCATGCTGCCGGTCTACCAGACATGTCAAAACGGTTTTTCGCATTCCCCTGCTCCATGTAAGGAGCGATTCGCGTCACCCAACTCCAAAATGGTCCTTCGGCAGGATAGCTACTACCAGGAGTCAAGCCACCAGGTGGCGGATTTCTCTGGAATGGGCTGTACCATGTGTTTCCAAGTTGATGAGCTGCAGGAAAACGCTTGTAGGTATCGTGATGCATGTGCAACGCGAGCCCCATCTGCTTCATGTTGTTGACACACTGAGCCCGTCGAGCCGCTTCACGTGCCGCTTGAACGGCCGGAAGCAATAAGCCGACCAAAATACCAATGATAGCGATGACCACCAGCAGTTCGACCAAGGTAAATCCCAAGGGTCGCAACCGCATCCTTGAATGCGTTCTGCTCATAGAACAAAATCCTCTCGAATTGAATAAAAAGAAACAAATGAATTGCGTTAGAAACGCGAAAGA
>JBIKMB010000187.1:0-11421 GCA_044359485.1 Pirellulaceae bacterium
CGAGTAATCTTGACGATTCGGGAACTGGGCAAAAGAAAATCGCGTCGACTCTTTTGAAGTTGAAAGTGGGAACTGAGGCCTGAAACAATTCGGCTCTGGAAAATACCCCCAGCTTGCCGCCCCGTTTATCGCCTACAACGGAGAAGAAGTAGTTATGTCCATCGCTCAACGCCTAAGTTCATGTTGCCTAGGTGTCTCGCTGTGTCTGACCGGTTGCGGTCAGGGTGGCATTTTTGAATCCACCTATAACGCTTTAACCAACTCTGAGACGCGAGAAATCACCCAACGCCAACCTCCTGCCCCAAAAGATCCAGCCTTACAAGACGATATCCTTAGCGAGAAGCATCCCATTTTCGATCCTGACCTGGCGGATCGCAGGAAATTTGGAGATTGGGAAGTCAATCTGAGCGAAGCGATCACAGCGTTGGATGTCCCGATGGTTCAGACCGACCGAGAACCCCAATTGCTGCAACTCTTTCCAAGCTATTCCCATCTGCTTGAACAACAAAGAATTCATTTTCCCGAACTTGCCATACTTCCCTCGGTCAATATGCTCGATGGAAAAGCCAAACAGTTCGACGATGGTCTTTACGCGGCTCTCGAACAAGCTCTCTTGCAAGGAAATGAGCCCGACATAGCATCCCACGAAAACTTGATCCGCCAATGGCTCGCCGAAGTTCCCGCAGATGGAAAAGCGGCCGACTTCCTAAAAGCAGGACTCAAACTGCTCGAATCCAATGACACCTCCTCGCTGCTGGCCTCCGGTGAATCCGCAGGGGTGCAGCAATGGCTCTCTAAGTTCCAACGCGAGGAACTCGCAAATCCACCTATCGCATTTTATTCCTGGAATGAAGATCTTGAAAAATGTTGGCGATTCGGGAGCTATTTTCAAATACCTTTCGCTCTTGAGTCACCGGAGGCCGTCGAATTGATCGAAGCGCTACGGAAAAATACCACGCTTCTCGAGCAATATCAAAAAATCTTGACTCTGTATGCTTCGCTCTCCAATCCGCCTGCGGACCCTTCTTTTTTAAGTTTGATCGATCCCGATGTGCCCCGTTCCACTGCGATAAATTCAGTGACCCTCTTCCCGCAGTCTACCTCTCGAGAAACGGAGTTGTTCAACAAACTTTTCCGTGATGGTATTCCGCGCGATGCGAATCTTATGCTCGAACTGGTTCGGCGTATTCGATCGGGCGCGATCGATTTAAGACCTCACCCAATCGACTCCTCAGCCCCGAGCGGCTGGTATGACTATCAAGTATATGCATTGGAAACATTGTTGGTCGCGGAAAAAGGGGACGAGTTCCATAAACTGCTGCTCTCCAAAAACTACAAACAACGCATGATGGATGCTTTTAAAGCGCTGATTTCCAAACGCCGCGAAACACATGCGAAATCGATGGCTCCGACAGATTCCCCGGCCGTATCACAAAAGCCAACAGTCTTAGTTCCGCGACTGCGTGTCGAACCTGCGCCAAGCTATTACCTTAGAACTGCACGAAGCTATCAGTTTCTGCAAAATGTTTTGCTCACTCACCTCGGCGAAGAGTATCTGAAACAATTGCATGGACTCAAAAAAGAGGGTGAGCGACCGCTTGATTTGGCCGCTGAACTAGAAGAAGTAAAAAATCTATTCTATGGACTCTATTTGATCAGTTGTGAAGATATCGGACTGCGACCACAACTCGATAGCGGCGAAGTAGAAAACGAAACTCTATGCTACGATTCAGCCCAAGCTTGGCTCAACAAACTGTGGGACGATAGCGATTTTGCCACCGATACAAGAGTCTCGGTGCCTATTGGCGCGGATCCGCAGCGCAACACAACACGACTTTGGACAACCGTTGGCGTACGCCTGGCAAAATTGCAAACCCGCTATGCAACTCCACCTAAGATTCGAGTCGCCGGAAGTGGCGGCGATTGGGAGGACGCAGCAGGTATCAAGTTGGGGTCCATTACCTACTTGATAGCCGTGGATGAATTTGTCGAATTCGAAATCCGCGGAACTCGAGGTATTTCAAGAGAAAAACTGCGATCAGCGCTCCCTTCGGGTAAGACGCGCGAAGAACTCCTGCAAGCCTTGCAAGCCACTTTTGGAAAACCTTAACTACACCATAAGGCGGCTTACCAAACCAGCTTTCGAAAAGAGGCTGCGCCGATGATCTATCGTCACAAACTATTTTTCGAGAAGAAAGTCCGTGATCATCTGATAAAGATGCCAAGTCGTTCCCTCGCCTTCGCTGATCGAATGAGACCGACCTGGATAAGCAAACATGCGAAACTGTTTTCCCTCGGCAACCAATTCATTGATCAGCAACTCGGTTGTTTGATAATGACAATTGTCGTCCCCGGTTCCATGAATCAGCAATAGCTCTCCCTTGAGCTGGTTGGCGAAAGTGATGGGTGAACCAAGTCGATAACCTTCCGCATTGCTATCAGGAAGTCCCATGTACCGTTCCTGATAGATGGTGTCATAGTAAAGTTGGTTCGGTACCGGTGCGATGGAAACTCCGCGCTGATAAATTTCAGGATAGCGGAACAGTGCATTTAAGGTCATAGATCCTCCACCACTCCACCCCCAAATGGCGATACGTTTTTCGTCCAGTTCGGGATACATTTTGAGAATCGATGTTACCGCTGCCGCTTGATCGGCCGAAGCTAAAATCCCGATTTGTTGATAGACACATTTCCTCCATAATCGGCCGCGCGGAGCAGGGGTACCTCGATTATCGATGCTAAAGACCGCATAACCTTGCTTCGCGAGTGCGGCGTGCCAAATCGATTGAGCTCCCCCCCAACGATCCAGTACGGTTTGTCCGGCCGGTTCTCCGTACACATAAAAGATTACCGGAACCTTCTCACCTTCGCGTTTTTCTGGCAAATAACACCAGGCATCGAGTTCTATGGTCTCACCTCCCCATGCCTCTCCACCGCTCGGAATTGCCACTTTAATCAACTTGGGTCGAGGAAGTTCAAAACGCGCAATGCTTTCGAGCACCTGAGGTGATTCGGCCATCACTCGTACTGTCTTATGATCAGGGAGTGAGATAACCGAAGTGACAGGGGGTTGGACTAAACTAGAAGAAGTATGAATGGCGTACTCGCCGGTTGGCGAAATATCGTATTGGTGCGTACCAGGGGTATCCATCGGAGTTAAACGCGTTAATTCGCGGCCACCGAAGTCACATGAAAACAGATACCGCTGTGTAGCGTTCTCTGGAGAAGCGATGAAAAGGAACTTTTGATTTTTCCAATCGACATGCAGCAATTCGAGAATATCGAAATTCGCATCGCACACAAGCGATGCGTTTCCCGTCGCGGCATCGATCCAATAAAGTTGCCTCCAACCATTTTTCTCGCTAAACCATGTGAAACGATTTCCACTTTGATCCCAAAACAATTCATCATGTACGTCGACCCAGCAGGAATCGGTTTCTGTGTACAACGCTTGGACCGTACCACGGCTTGTGGCCGCCTTATAAATGGTCAAGCGATTTTGCAAACGATTTAGTTGCTGGATCAAAAGCTCCGAGGTTTGCGGAATCCATTGCATGCGCGCCAAATAATGGTCGCGCGAGTCACCTGGGATAGCAAGCCATTGGGTCTGCTGCGATTCCAGATTCAAAATACCGATTCGGGCTGCGGGATTTCGTGTTCCCACTTTGGGATAGGCAATCCACTTGAGTGTTGGGTACTTGGCCGATGTGTTATCGACCAAGGGAAACATTTCAACGCCCTCGGTGTTGATCTCCCAAAAAGCAATACGCGAGCCATCGGGACTAAACTGGAAACCGTCGCGAAGCGATAACTCTTCTTCATAAACCCAATCGAATGTCCCGGAGATCACTTGCTTACCATCGCCTGAGGTCAGCTGGATACGTTGATTCGATTCCAGCGACTCTAGGTAGAGGTTACCGCTATGGACATAACCCACACTTTTACCGTCGGGCGAAAATTTAGCGAATAACAGGGAGGCTTCCGGAAAGTCGGCACCTAGTTGATGCAATTTTTTTGAATCGAAATCATAGACCCAATAATCGCCGCGCGTCGCATACCGCCACACACGCTGGGCATTGGTAAAAATCAATAACTTGCGTCGATCGTTTGACCAGTGATATTCGACAACGGACAGCGGTTCCTCGCCGCCGGGGGGCGTCAACTCTTTCAGATCGAGCAACAAGGTTCGATTCTGGGTAAGCACATCGATGGTCACAATCGATGGTGAATTATTTTCGCCGTATGGTTCAATCGCTTCGAAGGACTTGCCATCCGCGTTCCAAGCCGACTGCCAAGTGCGAGCGCGAAATGTATCTTTCAGAAATATTTCATGGATGGAAGGCGCGAGTGGAGATTTCGGATTCGCGGCTGGCGATTGTTCCTGTCCCGGGGCGTTCAACGTGGCCAGAACAATGCATCCCAAGAAAACCGAGCAGAAAGAGGGAAAGTTCTTCAAACTGAATTCCTTTGAGTTGCAACGAATCGCATTCCGAGAATTCGATCGCTTGGACGAAAGAAGAGAAGTGAAGAAGTAGAAGGAGTCGCCAATCACTAGCTTACATTCGCGCTGCGATGAGCGCATAAAAAAACACTACCGATCGGTAGTGTTTTTCCTCGCATTAGCGAGGCCGACGGGGCTCGAACCCGCAACCTCTGGATCGACAGTCCAGTGCTCTAACCAATTGAGCTACGGCCCCAAAGTTCTTAACGGCAACCAACCAGATATTAGCAAGGTCCCAGATTTTTTACCAAGATCAATTTTCGCAGCCTTCTGCCGAAAATCCCGAGGCAAAAACCGAGACCTGTTGATGCTACGTTCCCCATATCCGCCTTTTGGCATAGACCAAGCGACGTGTTGGAAGGGCATGGTGTGTTAATCAACAATGAACCTGACGCGGTGGGATTATATCCCCGCTTCCAGCCTCTGCAAGAGCACTCGCGAACTCTTGCAGAGACAACCCGGTTTTCTTGCCATGGCCATTCAAATTATGCGGATAAGAACGATTTTCGCGGCGAAATTACCCCCGCATTGGCCCAGAAAGGGGCTGCCATACCGGGGTGTGTCACCTTGGAAAGCAAAGAGCATCTGCATTTTTTTCTTCAGTCGTGGAAATTAACGTCGATACGCTATTCCGTGACCTAAACTCCCAAAGGACCATCGGAACAAAACAAATGTCCACCACCAATACCAATAGGACTCCCCATGCTACTTGGAATTGACCCAATTATCTGGAAATTTGCCTCCCATTGGCTCGGGCTCGGCGTTGAGAAAATAAACCAGACCATTGAAGAAGCTTCGATGGTTCATTTCGGTGTTATCGCGATCGTTGTGGTTGTATTCGGAGTGCTCTTTCTGCGAACACAAAAGATTCAGTAACCGAGCATCCACTAGAGGTTGGCACCGATAGCGAACGTCTCTGTTTTTTTTCGACAAACAGAGAATGAACCTCGACACAACGGGTCACACAGCGGAATTAATAGAGTTTCATCAATATAGCTTCTCAGAGGGCTCGATGCCCCAAAATCGAATCGCTCGATAATCCGCCAAGGCTTCCTCTTCACGCCCCAAAGCCTCCAGTATCTTCATCCGATGGAAGCGGATGACAGCGATCACATCAAAGCGTTCCTTGAGAACCGTTTTAGGTAGCTTGCCCAGTGGAGCTATTCCCAAACCTGCCGGGTCATAGTCTTCCGGTGCTTCTCGAAGTTCTACAGGAATCTCGGGAAGAATTTGACTCAGTGCCAATTGGATTGCACTGAGAGCTTCCTCAAATCGTTTTTGCCGATAGAAAATCCAAGCTTTTGTATCAAGAAAAGATGGCTCATCGGGGAAGTCTTGCAGGGCTACGTCAATGTCTTTGAGCGCTTGGTCAAGTTCTACGTTTGCGAGGGATCGATGATAGGCGAGCTGGTTCAACTGAATTGCTCCTTGCGCCCCAGATTCGCCCAGAGTCAGCTTCATGCACTCCAACGCTTCCGAGAATCTTCCTTGCTCGCTCAGCAACTCAACCAACCAATTGCCGGCCAAGCGATTTTGACTATTTTCCGAGATAGCTTCCCGCAATTCATCGATCAGGGAATCGGTTGAGCCGTTTCGATTGGGATCGCCATTGAGCAACCGCAGATACACACCCCAATAATCCGGCAGGGTACGAACCGCGGAAGAACTTTTCTCGGCAGTTTCTAGACGTTTATCGGCTTCTTCCCAATCCGAGTGGGCGACGGCATTGGCGGCAGCAGCGAGTTGCCATTTTGCGTATTCAAGCGGAAGAGCCTTTCGAACAAGCGGAAAGGTGACCAGGCCCACCATAATTAATATGATGATCCAAGTAACCCATCGATTCGAAGTTGGATTGGTTGAGCTCATAGATTGGTATTGTAGTGACAGGCTCCCTAAAATCAGAAGCCCTACCGCGGAATCGCCCGCCTAAACGGGCCTAAATGATCGTTAAAATCGGGGTAGAAGTTATGTTTAACCCAGATTTACGCCGAAGGAAGTTCTGACGAGGTTGTCGCGGATGGCTGGCCTGTTAGGATTCATTGTAAGTTTTTGAATCTGAGTCGCCTGCGGGTGGCTCAAAAGACCCTACATGCGTTGGCTCCACGTTTTTCATGGGCAGGAGAGACGATTGTGCCGCTATACGAAATCGAAACCGATTCGCACATCATTATCACTTGGGCAGACGATGAAGAGGCGGCCCGCGGCGTCGTATTTGATGCCTACCCGTATGATGAAATCCGCCGCTTGACACGGCGTCCGCGAGACACTTGGGTGATTTCCAAAGGGGCTATGGGCATGACGCATACCACACTGGACATCTGCTCCATTGCTCGCGATTGCCTTGCCAAATCCGCTGGCGACAAAGTCCATGCTATACGTTTATACATGCACGAAACCGGTACCGACCTCGAAAAGGCCCGACGTGTTATCGAATCCAACATGGTCCTCGGTTGGTGATTAACGCTTGTCAGGTTGCCTCCAGATCGTTACATTTCTCTGGTCTTAGAAACATAACCCAGGCGATTGAGACGCCCTGCGATTGTTTTGCAAGCCAAATAGCATTGTTGGCGGAGTAGCTCAGCTGGTTAGAGCAGCGGAATCATAATCCGCGTGTCGGGGGTTCGAGTCCCTCCTCCGCTACTTTCTTTTGTGACCTACGCGGAACTCCTGGGAAACAAGGGTTGTCGCTTCTTTGTCTCCCTCCTCTTTCCTACTATTTCTTGCCATTTCCTGCGTTGTCTGCTGTGTCCCGTGCTGTATTTGAGAAGCACTGGGATAGATCGGAGATTCCGAAAAAGCTTAGGCCAGGGCTCGAAGCCGGCCGCTTTGATATATGAATCGCGTTCGAAGATTCTGATCTATGCCTTTTGAGAAGCCTTCGACAACTTAGATCGCTCCGTCTTCGGCTTCTTGCCAAAGCCGAAAAAAGTCGATGAAGAAATAGCTTCGAAATGGCACTTCAGTTCCACAAATGTTCGCAATCAAGAGCCTCAAGAACGATTGGCCTAAATAACCCAATCTAACATTCCCACATTCTAAGCGGTGCCTTTTTCGATTGCCAAAACTCTCTTTTCGGCTGCCAGACCGGTTCCCTTTTCGATTGCCAATTCCAATTTATTCGTCCCTTTCTGCAGCACGTAATTCCGACCGGACTGCAAAAGGTTCGCCACTATGGCTGCATGCATCCGAGATCGAAAGTCTACCCGACATGGTTAAAGATGTTGGTAACGCTGACCATAAATCTGGTGTAGGTTATCGAGGTTGGAGCCAGTCAACCTGAAAAAAAAAGCGAAAAGCACAATGCACCGACTGCGGAGGTGAGCTGCAGTTTATAGGTTTTGAGTCAACCAAGCCTCAACTCAGTAACATGTTCGACAGAAGTTGATCGATCGAGACCATAAACTCAGTCAGTGAACCCGTTTTATGAACGCACTTGATGGGCGTTGAACGTAGACAATTCGCGCTGAAAAAAAATGCGGCCAAAAATGAGATCTTGGAATCTCTAACGGGCAGTTAGTAGCTTCCAATGGAGGCATCAAGTCACTTACTTGCTTGAAGGACGGTAACACACTCGCTTGCCCAACGCACTTCCACCTCACACGGAAAGACGACCGAGCGAAGCAATCCACTATAAGACAGAGCCCGTTGAATCCATCCTCTGGCGGAACTCCATCCGCCGCGAGAGCTTTTCGAACAAGGGATTAGATGTTGGCTGTCTATCCCACTGCAACCCGCTAACTCTCCATTGAGTCTTCACCGCTGCGCAATCGCTCCGTCAAGAACGCAACATCTAATCCTTCATTTGTTCCTTCATTTGTTCGGCCTGCCCTTCTGTCGCCATTGGTAACTTGGCATAAGCCCAATCATTAATCTGTTTTGACATCAAGAGAAGTGGAGAGACAGTCAGACCTAAGCAAGCACCAGCGAGAGTGCCGATCACCCGTCTTAACACGCTATTTCCAACCGCACCCGCAATCGCCTCGCTGCCCCAACGAGACAAGACGTCGATCGTGATGGGGATGGCAAATATTCCAAACAAGAGCAGGGAACCGCCAATGATGATGGCTGGCACCTTCACCATCGCCTGCCACCCTCTCTTACTGCCCCTACGGCTATCAAGCCAGCCGAGGATAAATCCCGCAGGCAAACCGAAGAGTACAACCATGCTCAGAGTCCCACCAAACCATACCACAGGATCGACATTGTCAAAGGTCAGATCAAGTCCCGGACTCGAGAAGACGAGACCTGCTAGTGCCCCGTACCATGCCCATGTGCCCAGTCGCTTACGCGGGGATTGCGAGGGTGATGACCGAGAGGAGTTTCGCTCGCTCAATTCGTGAGTCATGCGCGTCCCTGTTGGCAAAATTGATTTTGAGCCACGGAGTTCAGCCCACAAGCGTCAGTCTGCGGCCTAACGGCCGCGATCAGCGGCTCGCGACCTTGGGCTTTCCATCAGGACCGATTTTATCGCGAGTCCGCTGCATCGCGTTGTTAGGCGCATCAGCTGAATACATGCGATCAAAACGTAATGTGAATCACGCCAAAGCTGTTCCGGTCAATGCTTGCGAACCACCTGACGAGAAAGTCATGAGTCTTGCGGAGGGTGCCAATGTACTCCTCGTCGGCGTCTGGGCTGTTATCAGCCACAAAAGCTTGAAGCGCGGTCGCATCGGGGGGATGCGAGCGAAGATACTCCGCAAAGCTTGACGCGAAATCCGCAGCGATGACGAAGTAGTGGTCGTCGACCATGCCGCTTCTCAGGGCAACGTGAAGGTGCTCGGGGAGAGATGCCGTGACGAACGAGAGCAGGTAGTCGATGAAAGCGAACCCTGAGAAATCGAAGTCGGTTTTACCTGTGGTTGCGGAGTCCAAATACTCCCAGAGAAACCGGTCTCCGGTCACAATCTCCTTGGTGCCGAACAATCCGCGCTTGTAGGTGACGGTCTTCTGATTGCGCTGAGCGTCGGCAAACGCTGAGCGATTGGCTTCGGAAAGAATGTAGAAGGTGGCGATGCTGGACATTTGATTAAGGGACGGGTGGAATCGCCTAAAGAATCCATGTAAGTCCTGGGTTTGGGGTGGGAGTCTATCGAATAAAATCTGGCGACTCGAACCCGTGATCATGCGTTGCGCTTGCAACACAACGCGTCACAAATTCCAACCCCAAACCCAAGTAACAACGTCTATGAAAATTCTCGCTCTCGATCTCGGAAAATTCAATACCATGTGCTGCTTCTTTGACTCCAAAACACGAAAGCATTCCTTCCTTAACGCCGCCACCGATCGACAATTCCTCGCTACCCTCTTCAAAAAACACAAAGTCGATCTCGTGGTCATGGAAGCTTGTGGACCATCCGGTTGGATCTGCGACCTCGCTCAAAACGCTGGGCATAAAACGATCGTTTGTTCCACCAATGAAGATGCTTGGAAGTGGTCCAACGTGAAACGAAAAACCGATAAAGACGATGCTCTCAAATTGGCTCGCATGGCCTCAATGGATGAACTCAAACCGGTGCACATGCCCTCCGAATCCCACCGCGAGTTTCGATCGCTTGTCAAGTATCGCAAGACGCTCGATCAACGCATCAATAAAATGAAATGCACCATTCGCGCTTGGTTCGTCAATCATGGAATTGCTATCGACACCGGAGAAAAAGCCTGGTGCACAGGAAGAACACGCATCAACTCCTTCCGTAAACCTCTGGCCGATTGCGAGCCATACGAACTTTGGAAAGGGGAACTCGATCTCGAATTGACACAGCTCGATGCTTTAAGCGAACAACTTAACTTGGTTGTCAAAAAACTCGAAGCCATCGGTAAGCAGGATTCACGTATCCAACGGATTCAGACGATTCCGGGTGTTGGACCTCGCACCGCTGAAATCCTTGTCGCCTGCCTGGATGATCCACATCGATTCAAGAATGGACGACAAGTTTCGGCTTATTTCGGTCTTGTTCCCCGCCAATTCCAATCAGGCGAAACCGATCGCAATGGACGCATTACCAAACGAGGCAACCCATTGGCCCGTACGATCCTCGTCGAGAGTGCTTGGGCGTCTTTACGTTACAACTCTTGGGCCAAAGCTGTTTATGAACGCATCTGTGGCAAACAAAAAACACGTAAGAAGAAAGCCGCTATCGCCTTAGCGCGTAAGCTCGCCGTTCTAGCTTGGGCCATGCTGCGGGATCAAACTGATTGGAAACCATCACACATGCTCAAGGTGACAAAATCGTTCAGCAAAACAACAAACTCGATCCAAGACGTCTTGGATGCGATGAAGCCTAAGGAGAACAGTGATCAACGCAAGAAGCGATTGCGTAAGGAAGCTAGAGAAGCCAAACAAGCCCATCCTTCCACAGAGACGGACAAGGCCACTGCCGTAGCCAAAAAGGTAACTAAAAAGAGCACCTCGAAAGAAGGCCCATACAAGCCCCAAATCGAGAAGCATCTTGAATCGAAAGACTCGATGCGGAACAAGTCCGCAACAACCCACAAACCACGGCGAGCGAGAGAGCCAGCAGCGGCCGTCTGATGCTATGACATCGACGAACGAATCGGCCTTGCTCGCCGTGTCCAAACCTGGTGAAGAGGACAACCAGTATGCGTGCCGGATGCACCAACATCGAAGAACGAATCGGACCTCAACACCTTTTTACAAATACAATCCTGACCAACTGAATTACCCAAAACGTTTTGAATAGATCCCCTAACCATTAAGCAAGCAGAAGGGCTGGACTAACTTATACAACGAAGAATGAAAAGGACGAGAACTACCCAACGGACCTGTGCACCGACAACCCATGACACGAACACTTTTATGGACCGATTAACACAAGAATCGCTGCAGTGTTCGACACGTCGCCCTAAAGAATGTGCCAGCCGCTCGGAAACTAGTTCGCTGCTCATTGAAGCCTAAAGCG
>JBIKMB010000401.1:0-3263 GCA_044359485.1 Pirellulaceae bacterium
CCTGGACGATTCTCTAGATATACTTTTTCGCCGCCAAACTCTTCAATAGCGTCGCCCTCGAGAATCATTCTCAGGAAGTTATGCCGTGAAGCAATATCTTCGAACTCACGCCGCAACTGATCAATCCTTGCTTTTTCAGCTAGGAAGTTTCTGCTTTGCGAGTCTGTCGCCTGCCACTCTCCAACACAGTAGAGTGTTTTTCCGCTAAGGCATGACTCAACTACCCTACCGCGTTCCAGAATCCACTGGCCCGCTCCTGGTGGATCGTTTGGACTATCTGTTACTGTGATAATCAGAGGCTGGCTATTGTTTGATTCGAGGGCTGGTAATGTTGGTCGAGGAGGTTCGACGTTATCCACTTTCTCTCCTGATGTTGTCGTCTCGTCTTCTCCCTCCTCAAAACGAGCAAAGATCCCTCCGCCCGCACCTCCCCATGTTCCAACGCCACCTTCGCCATAACCTCGTACGGGAACATATCCGGTTCCCGCCGGCTTATCCCCAAGTAAATTACCAATTCCCAACTCCCAGTTCGCATAAACAGTCGCAGTCGCTTTGTTGTACGCTTCGCGCGATTGGCCTTCGGCAAGGAGTAGTGAGAGCGTGGATGAGCGGTTGGAGGTTTGCCAGTTGTTCATCGCGCTGAGCAGCGCTGCATCCTGCGCGGCTTGGGCACTGGCACGTGATGTCGAATGTGCCGCTTCCGCATTTGCGGCGGTGATGGCTTTCACGGTCCAAGGTGTGGTGCCAATCCTGGTCGAGCCACTGAGCGTGCTGGCTCACGAGGTATCGCGAGATGCGTAGTACTGCGCGTCGCGGGTGGAAATGGCGGCTTGGCGACGAGCACCTTCGATACCGGTGTCGCCGGTGGAATATGACGAGCCGTATTGCGCAGCGAGCGCTGCCACAAGTTGATCGTACGTGCGCTCGGCACCTGCGATCGCAGTGTCCTTATCTTTCGAGCTTTGCGCTAAGGCAGAGTTGAGCTGCGATAACGCCGTTTGCTTTGCACTCTTTAGAACTGCGTCTGCGTTAGTGGTAGCCGTATCGTACGCGCTGTTGGTTTTGTTGACTGCAGTCGCGTAAGCCGTTTCGTTGCCGGTGAGTTGCTTTTGTAAATCAGCGTCGGTTGCTTCTGTTCGAGTGCACGTCAATTGATAAAAAGTGCGTCTTTTCTAGCCGTTATTGTGTGACCCGCTCCTATGTGTTCAATGATGAACCGTCACTCTTTCACATTATTACGTTAAACAGGAAATATAGCGGCTCGGTAATTGCCCTCTACTATAAGTCTCTACCTTCAATCTGCCATTGTTCTTTTCTCTGTCGGTCAAATCCTCGAAGTATGAATAATTTCCCCTCGCAGTCGCTCTTCAAAGGGTACGGAACAATCAACCACGAACTCTCTCGTTTTGGTTGGGCTCTCCATGTCAACATGGCATCAAATTTACCATATAATGTGAACGCCGAACATTTATCATATTTACCTCCGCACACCTCTAACTCATGGATAGAGTAACGGTTCGTTTCCTTTGAGGAATTCGCGATTGCTAGCCATATAGTAGCATCATAATTGCTAAAGCTGTCTATAGCGGATTTCAGAAGTGGTGAACGGCGTATTCGTCGATTCTCATCCATTGATCGCCATGTGTCTTTTTTCAGCAACACCTGAAGCTGCTCATACCGTTGAGTCGAATACAGCTGAGCCTCGATGCTTTTCTTCATATCTGCTAAGAATACTTCCTCTGTTGTTCTATGCTTATCTCCGATAACATAATGGTCCCGGTAAATCGTAATATCGGGTGCAACTCCTGCTGGAAGTCTCAAAACAATTCGCCAGAAACGAAAAGACCTACTCAGAAGCTCTTGCAGTTGTAATATGTCGACCATTCTAAGTGCCCGCGCGGAGGACAACGAGATATTAAAAGTTCGATCCACTTGTCCATTTTCATCAAAAGCGAAGTAGTCTTGTGTCCCTAGCATCTTTATAAGTCGATCGCTCTCCGCTTCTTTCCACGCGATTAACTGACATCTCACCTGCTCCCGTAGTTGTGCTAACTCCGCGTCCGACAATGTCGGCAAATATGAATCAATCGTCAATCTTTTTGTGTTCTCGAAATGCAGAGTAGCGTAGTCTTCATCACTAATATTGAATGCTCCGCTAAATTCTCCGATTGAAGGTCTATCTGTCCGCATAGAAATCATCCTCCCACGCTTTCATTTTCGATATCATCTCTCGTAACCTCCGCTCCGGCAGCGGCTGAAGTCGACTATCAACTAACTGTTTTTCCTGAATAACTGACATTAGCGACGTTGCTCGATAAGAGACTAGGTTATTGGTAGCTGACCCATAGTCTCCATTTTCAACATGTTGAAATGTCATCTTCAGAGCGTTTGATCTGTTAATTGCATCCATTGCTTCCGCAGATTTAGCAAGAGGCCCCAAGACAGACATAAAGATAGACGCAACTTTTCCTGCTCTTAAAATTTTTCTAATTCGAGGTTCGTACTTCAAACGTGTACCTTGCTTTATCAAATCATCTACATCCGCGTCTTTTGGTTCAATTAGATCTCCCTGATCGCGAAGTTCTTTGATCACTGCTTCATTGAATTCTCTCAATACCTTGCTTCCCTCCGATTTAAATGCACTCCCATCAAAAAGTCGCTGCGCAATTTGCTGTGCTTCGACCGCTGTTATTTTACCTTTCGTTGTTCTCGTCTCCAGGTAGTTTACGAGAAATTCCGCAACAGCTTCGTCATACTCCGTGTGCGAGTGTCCACCCATCGATCTACGGTTATGCGATTCTGTTAGGGGTCCTGAATAAGACCCGATCAAGACATAAAGTACATCCTCTTCGAACTCATCAGCATGTTCAAGGAGCTTTGACATCGTAACCCAGTGATGCCCTATCCCGCCCCCTGTCATCGCAATGAAGACGGTATTTGTATTGGCTTCTGCGGGATCGTTTGTACGTCGCTGTTCCCATCGACGTCTATCAAAAAGTGAATTCATTGGCAGCGGAAAAGGTTGCATCAAGAAGGTGTCGGAAGGCTTGGGACCCGGCGGACCGTTGGTCGTATCGGCCTTGGTTTCCTTTGTCAGTGACCTAGCGATACTGTCAGTATCAAACGGATTCATCAGACCCATAACCGAATCTGTCACGGAACCTAGGAAACCTGTCGGAGCCCCACGGTCGTTACCTTCAGTCGCCATGTTCCAATCAGCCCAAAATCCGGCAACACTCGACTTGAAATCATTCTCCGCACGA
>JBIKMB010000188.1:0-11397 GCA_044359485.1 Pirellulaceae bacterium
CGATTCGAAAAATCAGCCAAGAACTTCGGCGGTATGATTAGACTCGGAATTATACAGCGGTACCTCAAAACACTCAGCTGGGAAGTTTAGAAACAGAGCCTAGGCTTTACCGACTGACCCGAATCATTACGGGCCAGATTCAACGAGACGAGGCGAGCCGTTTCGAGCAAGCCGACGCGATGCAATTGTCATCGACACAACGATTGCCGGAATCGAAATGCAGATTTGCGCCTTGAGACCAGAAAAAGAGAGCCTCAAACAGATTGAGCCTGAATTGCCCAAATCTAGATTTTAGGAATTTGAGGAAAAAAGAGGCGCCGCCCGGATTCGAACCGGGGATGGTGGATTTGCAATCCACTGCCTTAGCCACTTGGCCACGGCGCCGTGTCGGATAGAGAAACTCGTAAAGCTAAGTTCGGTAAAGACTGACGATAAAATTGATGGAAAAACCAATTCTCTGTCGGTCATCTTTGCCATTGGCAAAGAACGGTAAGGTCGAGCCTTCTCATGGGTGGTAAGTCGGCAGGGGGTATTTGGCACGGTTTATCGCGTTAGCGACCCACGACGTTTACCACTTTTGCGCAACCCTCACAGTCTTCCTCACTTCAGAAGTGGTTGTATTACATCTATTTCTATCGGTCAAGGGAGGGATTTTGAGGAGTTGAACCTATGAAACCTTCGCGGAGGGAGCGCATCCCATGCTCCATTGCTAGGCTTTTCTAGTGGCGTTAGAATCCCGGTTTGCAATTGAGTTTCTCTTTTTGATGGGTTTAAACGGAAGCTGGAACAACCATGGGGACCCCGAAGAATTTAGTGGTCGCGCAGAGTGGCGGGCCGAGCGCAGTGATCAACAGCACAGTACGCGGCGTGGTGGAAATGTGCCGAGATCTCTCTCAGATCGGCAAAGTCTACGGGGCTCAAAACGGCATCGAGGGTGTTCTTAAGGAAGCTCTGATCGACCTCTCTGTCCAGCCTCGCGATGAGATTGCCTTGCTCCGGTACTCTCCCGCTGCTGGTTCCATCGGCACTTGCCGCTATAAGCTCAAACCCAATCAGGCGGAAGATTTCGACAGAGTCATCGAAGTTTTCAAGGCACACAACGTCGGCTACTTTATCTACATCGGCGGCAACGATTCGATGGATACCGCCAACAAAATCGCACAACTGGCTCAGTCGCGCGGACTTGATCTGGTCGGCATTGGCGGTCCCAAAACGATCGATAACGACGTCGGAGATAGCGAATTCAAACTGATCGACCATACGCCCGGGTATGGCTCTGCTGCAAAATATTGGATGCACGCGGTGCAGAACGCAAACGAGGAAAATGCTGGTTCGTGGCCTGCGGATCCTGTGTTGGTTATGCAAGCGATGGGACGCAAGATCGGTTACATTCCCGCAGCCGCTCGCTTGGCAGATCCACACCGCGAAATGCCGCTGCAGATTTATCTAGCCGAAAGCCATTGCTCACTCGAGCAACTTTGCGATCAGGTCAATGATCAACTCAAGCGCGATAATCGCTGCATCGTTGTCATCAGCGAAGGCTTCGATGTCGGCTCGCTCGGTGAAGCGCGTGATTCCTTTGGTCACACTCAGTTCAGTTCCTCACAGACGACTGTGGCTCAAGTTGTGATCAACTACTTGAACGAAAAAGGGCTCAAAGCTAAAGGAAAAGCGCGAGCGAACGTTCCTGGAACCGATCAGCGGCATTCGATCGGTTATGCTTCGACCGTCGACCTGGATGAAGCCTACCGCGCTGGTCAGAAGGCTGCGTTGTTGGCCGCCCATCATGAGACCGGTTACATGGCGACCATTTTGCGAGAGCAGGGGCCGATTTACTCGGTTCGATACGATAAAGCGCCGCTCAGCGAGGTTGCCAACAGCGAAAGAACATTCCCTAAGCATTGGATCGCCCCGAACGGGTACGATGTGACCGATGACTTTGTTCGATATGCAATGCCGCTGGTTGGAGAAGACATGGTTAGCTTGCCGATGATTGGTGGCCGCCAAAGACTCACTCGCCTACAACCTGTTTTCGCTCCACAAAAACTTCCAGCCTATATTCCACAAGCTGACCGCAAAGGTTAATTCAGAGGACAATCACTTCGATGTTTGAAATCACACCCAAGCATGACTTTTTTGTTGGTATCGACTCCGATGGTTGCGCGTTCGATTCGATGGAATTGAAGCATAAAGAGTGCTTCATTCCGAACATCATCAATTATTACAATCTGCAAGCGATCAGCAAATATGCTCGCGAGGCAGCCGAGTTTGTAAATCTCTATTCAAAGAGCCGGGGAATCAATCGTTTTCCTGCTTTGATCGAAACACTCGATTGGCTCGCCCGTCGACCCGAAGTGGCCGCCCGCGGTATCAAGATCGTGGTTCCCGATAGCCTCCGCCATTGGGTAAAAACGGAAACGAAACTTGGCAATCCAGCCCTCGAAAAAATCGTGAAGGAATCCGCCGATCCAGCGTTGACGGAAGCCTTGAAGTGGTCGGTAGCGGTGAACGAATCGGTCGCAGCGATGGTCCGCGGAGTTCCACCCTTTCCCAAAGTTCGAGAAAGCTTGATCGATTTGGCCGCTCAAGCCGATGTGATCGTCTGTTCGGCCACGCCCACTCCAGCTCTAAAGGCTGAATGGCATGAACATGACATCGATAGGTATGTGGTAGAAATTTGTGGCCAGGAAGCTGGAACCAAAAAAGAAATTTTGGTCAACGCGAAGAAGTATGCTCCCAACAAAAGTTTAATGATCGGTGACGCTCCTGGAGATTATTCAGCAGCCAAAGCCAATCAGGTACTCTTTTATCCGATCAATCCGGGGCATGAAGAAGCGAGTTGGGAACGCTTCTACAACGAAGGCCTCAAAAAGTTCTTTAATGGCACTTTTGCTGGTAGCTATCAGGAAATGCTGCTCAAAGAATTCGATCAGTATTTGCCTGAAAAACCTCCTTTCAAAGTGGTGTAAGGGGTGTAGGCGAACAGGGGGATAACGCTTGACGAAGAAAATCGTCAAGCGTTTGAATGGGATCGCGCCCGAGCAACAAAATAAGTGGTGTTTTCCCATAGAAAAATCCAACCTTCGCAGCGGGATTCACGGCATGATCAAAGATTGAAGAAGTCCATTTATTAAGTAATCAGAGAATTAACATAGATCCAAAGAGTAAAGGTATCGTGCAACATGGCAGAGCTGTGTGATTTTGGTCTGATCGGTTTGGCAGTCATGGGCGAAAATCTGGCACTCAATGTGGAGAGCCGTGGTTATCGCGTTGCGGTTTACAACCGTACGACCGACAAGGTCGATCAATTGATCCAGGGCCGAGCTGCCGGCAAGAATTTTGTCGGTTGTCATTCCATCGCTGAAATGGTCAAAACGCTGAAACGGCCTCGTCTGGTAATGACCTTGGTCAAAGCGGGGCCAGCGGTGGACGATCTTATCGAGCAGTTATTGCCACATCTGGAACCGGGTGATGTGATCATCGATGGCGGCAACGAACATTATGAAAACACGGAACGCCGCACCAAATATATCGAAGGCAAGGGCCTACTGTATGTTGGAACGGGCGTCTCAGGAGGAGAAGAAGGAGCTCTCAAGGGCCCCAGCATGATGCCCGGAGGAAGCCCGCAAGCTTGGCCATTGGTCAAGCCGATCTTCCAAGCTATCGCTGCGAAAGTCGGTCCCAAAAACGATATCCCTTGCTGCGAATGGGTCGGCCCCCGCGGCGCAGGTCATTACGTCAAAATGGTCCACAACGGGATCGAGTATGGCGATATGCAACTTATTTGCGAAGCCTACTACCTTCTCAAGGAAGCTGCTGGTCTGAGCAACAATGAACTTTACGACGTGTTCGATCAATGGAATCGAGGCGATCTCCAAAGCTATCTGATTGAGATCACTCGCGACATTTTCAGCGTTACCGACGATCAAGGCGGCTCGGACTTCCTCGTCGACAAAATACTGGACGTGGCTGGAGCCAAGGGTACTGGAAAGTGGATGAGCCAGTTGGCTCTTGATCTTGGTGTTCCCAGCACATTGGTAACGACCGCCGTGTATGCACGCGGATTATCGGCTATGAAGGACGCCCGCGTTCGCGCAGCGAAGACTCTTCCTGCCCCAAGTGCTCAGGATAACGTCGGCTTCAGCAAACCGGTAAGTGATTTTGTGGGTGACAAAGCAGCCTTTATCGAAGCGGTGCGACAAGCCCTGTACGCTTCCAAGATTTGCAGCTATGCACAAGGCTTTGTACAGCTTCAAGCGGCCAGCAAAGAACACCAGTGGAATCTCAATTACGGCGACTGCGCCTTGCTCTGGAGAGGTGGATGTATCATTCGCGCTCAATTCCTTGACCGTATCAAGGCGGCTTTCGATGAGCAGCCGAATTTAGAAAATCTATTGCTCTATCCCTATTTCCAAACGGCCATTGAAAAAGCGCAAGCATCTTGGCGAGCAGTCGTTATGGCGGCAACCCACCTTGGCTTGCCCGCACCCGCTTTTACCACGGCTTTATCGTACTACGACAGCTACCGACAAGCTCGCTTGCCAGCCAACTTGCTGCAAGCACAACGCGATTACTTTGGGGCTCATACCTATCAACGTGTTGATAAACCAGGTTCTTTCCATACCGAATGGCTCGACCTACGTCGCCAACCCAAGCCTTAATACCGAAGACCAAAATAGGAATAGCTATGGAAGGTGAAACTTCGGCTGCCGTCAGTCCTGGTAAATACTTGGAATCCCTTTTCGGATTACAAGGACAAACTGCCGTAATCATCGGTGGAGCAGGAGTGCTCGGCAGTACGCTCGCTCGCGGATTGGCGATGGCCGGTGCTCATGTCGTTATCGCTGGAAGAGATCTCCAGCGTGGCGAAGAAGTGGCGAAGGAAATTCGCCACAGTGGCCATCGGGCAAGCTGCTGTGAAGCCGAAGCAACGAAGCTTGAATCCCTGCAAGCCTTGCTCGGCCATGTTCGCAGCATCTCACCCACCGTCGATATGCTGATCAATTGCGCAGGAATCAATGACGGTACTCCCTATGCCGAGATCTCGCTAGAAAAATGGAATCGCGTCTTCGAAGTGAACCTCACAGCCACACATCAAGCATGTCAAGTCTTCGCGACCGTGATGGCTGAGCAAGTGGGAGGGGGCTCTATACTCAATATTGGAAGCGTTACGGCCCACACTCCACTTTCGCGGGTCTTCGCTTACTCCGCTTCAAAAGCGGCTGTCGTGAATCTGAGCAAAAACCTTGCCCGCGAGTTCGCCCCCAAGAATGTCCGCGTCAATGTCCTCTGTCCAGGCTTCTTTCCCGCAGAACAAAATCGCGCGCTCTTAGATCGTCAGCGCATCGAAAACATCATGGCGGGAACTCCAATGAATCGGTTCGGTGAACCGGAAGAATTGATTGGGGCAGCTATCTTGCTCCTATCCCGACGCGCTGGAAGCTATATCACCGGTTGCGAAATGTATGTCGATGGTGGTTTTACTTCAATGCGGTTCTGAGCATGCTCGGTATGGAATATCGTCCGCGACCACTGCAATAATAACAAGAATAAGAATAATAAGAATAATATAATAAACAAATGAAGCTTTCGGCAAACGTGCTGGAATCGTTTGAATCCAATTGAACCTCGGGATGGTTATGAAGGAGCCATACATGCCCCACACCATGGTGATATTCGGTGCCTCCGGAGACTTGACCAGCCGAAAATTGATTCCCGCTTTGTATAACCTCTTTCGACGAAAACGCCTGCCCACCAGTACCCGAATCGTCGGAGTATCCAGAACGCCTTTCAGTCACGAAGACTGGCGTAAAGAACTTGCCGCTACGACGGAAAAATTCGCGAAGCGCGATTTCTCAGCCGAACTTTGGAATGCCTTTGCGGAAAATATCTTTTATCACTCGGCAGACATCACCAATTCCAATGACTTTCCCGGCTTGGCGAACGCCCTAAATGAGATCGAACAAAATAAACCGAGTCATCGCATTTACTATCTGTCTACCATGCCGCAGTTATACGCCCAGGCTTCACAGAACCTAGGAAATGCGGGACTCGCAGAAGACAGCGTTGCCAATCGACGGGTTGTCATCGAAAAGCCCTTCGGAACCGATCTGCAATCTTGCCGCACCCTCAATCAATCCATCCACAAAGTTTTTCGCGAAGATCAAATCTATCGAATTGATCATTATCTCGGTAAAGAAACGGTGCAAAACCTGTTGGTGCTGCGATTTGGCAATTCGATTTTTGAACCGCTATGGAATCGCAATTTTATCGATCACGTTCAAATTACTGTGGCCGAAGAAGTCGACGTCGGTCGACGGGCTAGCTATTACGATAAGTCGACCGTGCTTCGAGATATGTTCCAAAATCATCTCCTTCAATTGATGATGGTCACCGCAATGGAATCCCCCGTTCGATTCAGTGCGGATATGGTTCGAGACGAAAAAGTAAAGGTGCTGCAAGCTGTTCGCTCGATGCGCGGAGGTGATTTTGCGAACGATGGCTTTCGGGGACAATATGATGGGTATCGCAGCGAAGAAGGGGTGCCACCAGATAGCGAAACCGAAACCTTTGCCGCTCTGAAGTTTCATATCGATAACTGGCGTTGGAAGGGCGTTCCCTTTTATCTGCGAAGCGGTAAAGCGATGTCGTGCCGCACGACACAAATCGTGATCCAGTTCCGCGAACCACCTCATATGCTCTTCGGCGAGCGCGGTGCCTACAAGCCATCTGCCAATCGACTCGTGATTCAAATCCAACCCGCCGAAGGTATTCAACTCCACTTTCAAACCAAAATCCCCGACGCCGAAATGAAAATGCGTCTCAGCCAATTAGACTTCCGCTTCGACCAAGGTGGAGGCGAATTGCCCGATGCGTACGAACGCCTGTTGCAAGATGCTATTCAGGGCGACGCCAGCTTGTTTGCACGCAGCGATGAAGTTGAAACTGCTTGGCAAATCATGGACCCCATTTTGGCGGCTTGGCGCAGCCCCGCAGCCCCCACCTTACACCTCTATCCGCAAGGAGCATGGGGACCTACCGAATGCAGTAACTGGATGAACGGTCAAGGACGAGAATGGTTCGATGTTTGCCCCGTCATCCATTAAAGTTTTACCAATCGCTATTTCCCGCTCGACTCACCCCCGAGACGTCAACAAAGTAGCGTTTTTAATGATGCTGACGATTGCCGCCCAAAAATCTCTTGCGAATCATTCGCACAGGCTCCGATCGAGATCAAATCTCATGGTCGATCGGACGAATTAGCATAGATGCACCCAGGAAGGTTGACATAAGCCGGCACTGCGCGCCGGTTGGGGCAAGGAACCGCCCAATGATTCCCGGGGACCATGGTGGTCCCCGGAGTAAATGATTCGGGAGGTATCTTTCGGTGGGCGACTCACGCAGCGTTCGTTATGACGTGGCGGTCATGATCGCGGCAGCGATCAATCTGTTTATGTGGCTCGCGCTGATCAGCTACGATAAAGCTGATGTGGTTGGCCCATGGGTCGCCCCGTTCAACCATCTGTACGAACCTGACATACTTGCCTATCCTCAAAATGCTAAACCCCAAAATTGGTGTGGCTTCTGGGGAGCTGTATTCGCCGACATCGCTGTCAACGCGCTCGGTTGGGGTGCATACTTTGCCACAGCATCCGTTACCGTCGTATTGGTGATCGTCTTCCAACAGGGGAAAATATCCTCGCCGCTCAGCCGTGGCATCGGCTGGGCTTTACTGCTGCTCGGTTTTTGCACATTACCGGCGATGCTCGGAATTTCGCCCCCCAAATCTCCCGTTGTCGGAGGCGGTGGCTACCTGGGGGCTTTAATCGCCACCTGGATTGGAGATCATTTTGCCGTCGCGGGAAGTTTCATTCTGGTCGTCGCGATCTTTGCTGCAGGCCTCCTGCTATCCACCGATTATTTGATTCTCTCACTGCTCACCGCTGGGGGACAAAATAGCTTCGGTAAACTGCTGCGGTACATTCCTCTCCACCGTGAGAAAGATGACTTGCCGAAGCTTGCACCCGCCGGGCCAACCCGTGTCTATGATGTCCCGCAAACGTTGGTTCTCGACGGAGAAGACCCACCTGTTTCGATCAAGTTCCATGGACGTGGCAGTGGGGATCCCGTCAAAGCAGCCGACACTCCCACTCCAGCTGCGACAACCACAAAAAACAGTTCCGCCAAGACCAAACCTTCGCCACTGGCAAGCTTGACCCAGGCCGCCGCTGCACTGATTCCTGCCGTCGGCGCGCTGACAGGAAACAAGAAAACAGAAGATAACGAAGCAAGTACCGGTAGCGATGTCGATGACAAACCGCTGGAACTGGCACCGCTCGATCCACAACTGCCAAGTCAACAGTCCACTGGCCTCCCCGCAGCGGGTAACGCAACCCCCGCAAACTTACGCGAAATCGAAGTGGGTGATGAAACCGTGATCTTGCGACAAGATGAAGCGCACGAAGCAGCTGGACCCAATGTTCGAAATCGAGCTACCAAAAAAACCAAAAAGGAAGCCGAAGAAGACCACTCACTCGATTCGCTGGACGATACCAGTTTGCCGGCCGGAACCGAAGAATATGTACTTCCAGGTACTGACCTGCTGATCGATACGGAAGAGATTTGCTACGACGACCAAGCCAAGGAAGTTCGCAGAAAAGCGAAAATATTGGAGAAAACCTTTGGCGATTTTGGATTCAATGTTCGCGTCGTTGAAATAGAAACCGGACCAGTGATCGCGCAGTACGAAGTGGAACTTGAAGCCGGGTTACGACTTTCAAAGATTACGTCGCTGGCCGACGATCTGGCCATTGCCCTTCGGGTGCCAAGCGTGCGTATCGTAGCCCCCATACCCGGCAAGAATACCGTGGGAATCGAAGTCCCGAATGAAACTCGACAGATCGTTCGCTTGAAGGAGGTCATCGAAGAAACCGGAGCCTCCTGTCAAAAAATGAAGATCCCTCTTTTCTTGGGCAAAGACGTTTCAGGAAACGCATTGACGGTCGACTTGGCGACGATGCCGCACTTGCTTATCGCAGGTCGAACAGGTACCGGTAAGTCAGTGTGCTTGAACGCCATCATCTGCTCCATTTTGATGACCCGACGTCCCGATGAAGTACGCATGTTGATGATTGACCCCAAGATGGTCGAACTGAGCGGCTACGGTCGTTTGCCACATCTGATGCATCCTGTGGTGACCGACATGCGAAAAGCGGAAGCGATCCTCGCTTGGGCAGTCGACAAAATGGAAGAACGTTACGCCCTGCTGGCTCGCGTCGGCGTCCGACATATCGTCAGCTATAACCAATTGGATCGCCAGGAACTTGTCGATCGATTGAAGCCAGAAAACGATGAAGAAGCTGCCGCGATACCGGACCATCTTCCGTTCATCGTGATTGTCGCTGACGAAATCGCCGACCTGATGATGACCGCCGGAAAAGAAGTCGAACAGCATATCATTCGTTTGGCTCAGAAGAGCCGTGCCGTGGGAATACACTTGATCCTAGCTACGCAAAAACCAACGGTTGACGTTATCACGGGCCTTATCAAAAGTAACCTCCCGGCACGTATCGCCTTCCAGGTCGCTAGCCGCGTGGATAGTCGCGTCGTGTTGGATGAAATGGGAGCAGATAAATTGTTGGGTAATGGGGACATGCTGTTCCTTTGGCCCGGTACAAGTAACTTGTTGCGCGGACAAGGCACCTATGTCAGTGATGATGAAATCAATCGTGTCGTGGATCATTGCGGCATGGGCGAACAGAACTTCGTCTCTGAATTGGTCAATCTCAAAATCAAGGATAAAGAGGGGGGTGAAGAAGGTGTTATCAAACCTGGAGCTTTGCGCAAGCGTGACGACCTCTACGAAGCGGCCATCGAAGTGGTTATCCGTGAAGGTCGCGGCAGCGTGAGTCTGCTGCAACGCGCCCTTGGAATCGGCTACGGTCGAGCCGCTCGCCTGATCGATTTCATGGCGGAAGATGGAATTGTGGGGGATTACAACGGCTCACAGGCTCGCGAAGTTGTCATCTCGATCTCCGACTGGGAAGCAATGAAATCGGGGGGAGCCACCGACGGAAATTCTAACTCGTCCACGCAACAGCCCCCCAAACGCCGCAACAAAATCCGTCGCGATGAGGGTTGGGATCAGGAAGATGCGGGTGACTCCCCAACTTCCTCCCTACAATTTGTCCCTCCCGATTCTGCCTACGAAGATGAAGAGTGGGAAGAAGAATAGCCACTACCCGCACTTCCTCGTTGCTCTACAATATAGGGTCGTTAGCAATCCCCCCCAGCCCCCTTACATGTCCTAGGGTTCGCATCTCCAACCTATTATTTCCGATGCATTTGCTGTCACTTACCATGAAAACATTCACGCTCACCGCAGTTTTATTCTTCAGCGCGACTTTCCTTCTGGGCTCAACCGCCGCATTCAGCTACCAGGATGCCAAGTCACAGACCGCTCCGCCGCTTCCCACAAACTCGGACATTTCAGCGGAGGAGTTGGCAGCGATTCAAAAGCTGGAATCCAAACTCATCGAAAAGCCAAGGCAATTAACCTTCGAAGGGAAGAGGGCAGGGGAGGGTTATTTCAGCGCCGATGGCAGCAAATTGGTATTTCAGAGTGAACGCGACCTCTCGAATCCGTTCTTCCAGATTTACTTGATGGATCGCGAAACGGGTGATGTCGAGAAGATATCTCCTGGCCATGGGAAAACGACTTGCGCTTGGATTCATCCGGACAACAATAGAATTCTGTTTGGCTCGACGCAGTTTGATCCGGAGGCACTCGCCAAACAGAAGGCCGAACTTGAGTTTCGCGCTTCGGGACAGCAAAAACGATATTCGTGGGACTACGACGAAAACTATGATTTGGTCGAGTTCAATCGAAGCTCAGGTGAATATAAAAAACTGACTCATGAAGTAGGTTACGACGCTGAAGCAAGTTATTCGCCAGATGGCACCAAAATAGTTTTCGCTTCAAATCGCCGAGCCTATCAGAAGGGAATGAGCGATCGCGAAAAAGAGCTTTTTGCCATTGATCCCGCATCGGCAATCGATCTGTACTTGATGAATGTCGATGGGTCCGATGTCAGACGATTGACCGACTCGATCGGCTACGATGGTGGACCATTTTTCTCGCCCGATGGATCGCGTATTTGCTGGCGACGTTTTAACGAAGATGGAGCGACCGCTGAAATCTATACTATGTCCACCGATGGGAGCGATGTGAAACGGCTGACAAGCCTATCGGCTATGAGCTGGGCACCGTACTTTCATCCCTCTGGAAAATATCTCATCTTTGCAACGAACTTGCATGGCTTTGCCAACTTTGAACTCTATCTGGTCGACACCGCTGGAAAACAACAACCGGTTCGCGTCACGCATACGGAAGGCTTT
>JBIKMB010000402.1:0-3239 GCA_044359485.1 Pirellulaceae bacterium
ATACAATTCAAAGCCGTGCGTAAAGGGACGACCCGAAGGATCAATCGTTCCACTGCTCGCCGCAACCGATATGGAGGCATCGTCAAATTCAAAGAGTGAATGACAAAACTTGACGACGCTTCCTTTTGTTGCCCCTCGGCTGTAGACGCGATTGGGCATCCCGAAAAGCAAGCGAATATAATGTGCATCGTGCACATGCAAATCCACCAGTGGCCCTCCAACTCGATCGGGATCGAAGAAGTCGGGAATCCAATCTGGATTCGATATGATCCGCTTAAAATAGCCGCCGATCGGTTTGCCATATTGCCCCGAAGCGGCAACCTGGACCGCATAGGCAAACGGCCCGATGTAAGGCAATACTTGCGCGACCATCACCAAACGCCCATTTGCCTTCGCGGCACTCAAAATGCGATCGCAATCGGCTGTATTCAAACCCAACGGCTTCTCACAAAAGACATGCTTCCCATGCTCAACCGACTGAATCGCCGCTTCTACATGCAAATGTGGTGGCAAGCAGATGTCAATCACATCCAGCTCCGGATCACGCAGCATTTCTTCTAGTGTCGCCGATGTTTTCATGCGCGAGACATCGATCTGCTCTCCAGGCGGCCCAAAATTACCGCGAATACCTCGCCAATCGCCAGCCCGCTTCTTGTCGTCTCTTGAACTAAACGCGCACAGCTTCGCCACCTCGCTTCGCTGGTATGCCAGATAATGAATCCAGCCCATAAAGCCTACGCCCACTAATCCAACTCGAATCATTGCTGCATACCTTATTGCAAAGTCTAACTTCCCGCTAATTTTGGCGAATCAAGCCTAGAAATCGCTGATAGGCTTCTTCCCACATGGCCACATTTTTGGGCTCGTAAATTTTAATCTCATCGCTTTGCCGAATCCGCTCTCGCGCCGCGTTTACATCCGCCAATTCGCCTGCGCCAATCGCCTGCATCGCAATATTTCCCAAAGCGGTCGCCTCTACCGGCCCCGCGATCACAGGCCGCTGACATACATCCGCGGTCATTTGGCACAGCAATTTATTTTGCGTGCCACCTCCCACAATATGAATTACCTTTTTGGTGCAACCGGTGAGTTCTTCCAGCCAACCTAAACAAAGTCGATATCGCATCGCTAGGCTCTCGAGGCTGCAACGCGCGACAGCCGCATCGGACTCCGGTACAGCTTGTCCGGTTCGCTTGCAGTAATTGCGAATGGCTTCAGGCATATTCGCTGGAGCAACGAAATCGCGATGGTCGGGATCAATCAGCGAGCGCAAGGGTTCCGATTTCGCCGCGCTCTCCACTAAATGATCCCAATCGTAGGTTCGTCCTTCGCGAACCCATTGCTCTCGACACTGCTGAAAAATCCACAAGCCGGAAATGTTTTTCAAGAGTCGCGTGCTACCGCGAACTCCTGCTTCGTTGGTAAAGTTCAAGCGACTGCAAACAGGGGTGATGTAAGGACGCGGCACTTCGACGCCCATTAAAGACCACGTGCCCGAACTGATATAACACCATTCAGGTTTCGCGGGCGCGAACTGCTCAGCGGGAATCGCGACCACCGCAGCTGCTGTATCATGCGTCGGTGGTAAAATGACATCCACTTCACGAAGACCGGTCCACTCCCGCACCGAAGCTTGTACCGTACCGATTTTGGTCCCCGGCTCAGTTGGTTTGCTAAAGAGAGGAGGCGGTATCAGGAAAGCTTCAAGAATTTTATTCGACCAATCACCCGTGACCGCATTCATTAACTGAGTCGTGCTGGCGTTGGTTCGCTCATTGCAAATCTCACCGCTGAGAAGCCAGTGAAATAAATCGGGCATCATCAAAAAGCGATCGGCAACGTCCAATAAATTAGAATTTTCTAATCGCATCGAAAGCAACTGATAGGCGGTGTTGATTTCCATAAACTGCACACCGGTCTCCGAGAAAATCTCTTCGCGCGGCAATAACCGAAACGCTCGCTCAAAGATTCCCGTCGTACGCGGATCGCGATAATGAAAACATGGACCGACAAAGTCGCCTAATGAATCCAATAGCACATAGTCGACGCCCCAAGTATCCACTCCGATACTTTCAATGGCATCACCGTATTTCTTGGCCGCTAAAGCCAAACCTTTGAGTGTCTCCTGCCAAAGTCCTACGACATTCCAGAGCAATCGCCGACCGCACCGAATTCCACCGTTGGGAAATCGATAAACCTCTTCCAACTCGATACTGTTAGCTAAAACGCGACCGGCCAGCACTCGCCCGCCAGATGCACCAAAATCTACGGCAATTCGAATGGGTGATAAACTCATGAATGTTTGCTGTTCAGAAAAGCGAAGGGGGAAAAAAGGAGTCGTCGGGGATCTAGGCCAAAAAGTGGCTTTGTATTTTGACAGAATGGTCTCTAGTTCGCTACCATTGAATCGCTTCCAGCGGTGGACATCTAAGAAAATAGTGTTCCTGCGGTGGCTAAGCGTTGGCAGCAGCAAGCCTCAATCATTCCATTTCTCAGAACTCTACCCGATAAAGCTCCTGACGGGCAGTGCCCCAACGCATCCCAAAATGTACCAGACCGTCTTCCCAAAGTCGCCTCCGCGAACGACCGTTCGAATTCTACTTTTCAAAATTATCGTCAAGAATGCCCGCAATGAAAACAAGTCCACTATTCCGCACTCGCTTGCCCATTTTTTCAAAATATTTTTCTACGGCTCCGTTAGCTCTCGCCCCGCTGTTGGCGCTGTTGGTTTTCTTGCTCGGTTGTCAACCTCCCGCAGAAAATGGCCCAGCGGCAGATTCCCAAACGCAGGGCGATTCGGGCGCTGCAAACACAAAACGCTATAAAATCGCCGTGGTACCAAAAGGGACCACCCATGTGTTTTGGAAGTCTGTGCATTATGGTGCTGCGAAAGCTGCCGAAGAATTCGGTGCAGAGATTCTCTTTCAAGGCCCACAAAAGGAAGATGATCGAGATCAACAAATCAGTTTGGTCCAGAGCCTTACCATCAAAGGTGTCGATGGAATCTGTTTGGCACCCCTCGATTCGGAAGCTCTTGTGCGACCTGTTGAGGAAGCGAAAAAAGCGGGCATTCCTACGGTGATCTTCGATAGCGGGCTCAAAGCGCCAGACACCATTGTCAGCTATGTGGCAACAGACAATTTTCTCGGTGGACAAATGGCCGCGGAGGCAATGGCAAAAGCACTTAGTGAAAAAGGTCGAGTCATCATGCTACGCTATGCCGTGGGAAGCGAGAGCAC
>JBIKMB010000189.1:0-11279 GCA_044359485.1 Pirellulaceae bacterium
CTCTCCTCTCTCCTCTCTCCTCTCTCCTGCTCTCCTGCTCTCCTGCTCTCCTGCTCTCCTGCTCTCCTGCTCTCCGCTGCGCAGGCTTTCTGTTAGAACACAAAGTCTAATGCTTCATTTGTTATCTGTAATTTGGGCTACATTGGGCGATAATGCGATACTTCTCCGTCGTCAAACACAAACACGCATGGCCCCTGAGGCGTGTCGCCATGGTCTGTTTTGATAGATACGAATTGTATCATCCATTTATCGCGATTATGTTGACAGGCAAGACGCATTTCGAAATCATCCAGGTCGCGTTCCAAGACGTTTCGCAATTGATCCAACATCTCATCATCGCCTGATGCTGGCATCCATATCGCCGATTCAACCCAGAGTCCCTTGGCATCTTGGCCAAGGTAGCCGAGTGCTGTAGCAATTGCAGTTTCGCGATCTCTCATTGCCATGAATTGCACTCAGAGTGAAGGACCCTATGGGATAACGAACCGACTCATCTTATCAATCTGCGCGAGATACCAGTCCCAGCATGCGTCTGGCCACTCTTTCCGCTCGTTCGAGAATTTCTTCTGGAGGCGCGTAAAGAATACGCGGGTTCAGGGGGGTATGTGATTGCCGATTACCGAAATGGGCAGAACTTGTTTACCCACTTTAGGAGGCTCGTTATTGCGGCGGGTCTGACGCCCTGGCCGAAACTCTTTCACAACCTCCGGTCGAGCTGCCGGACGGATTTGAAGGAGCAAGTCCCCTCCCATAAGATTGACGCCTGGTTAGGGCATTCCACAAAGGTGGCAGAAAAGCACTATTTGCAGGTGACCGAGGACCATTGGGCTCGTTCACTGCTTTACAGGGGTCATTTTGGTTCCCCCGTTGGTGCCCCTATACCGTTCACTACTGACGAAATCTGTAGACCTCAGCCGACTGAGAACAGGCCGTTTTCCCAAGGAAATGAGGGACTGTGCATACTTACAGATGTGAACGTAATGCCCCTCGTAGGAAAAACACATAATTATAATGCCCAGGAGAATCATCAAACGAATTCTTTGGCTCCCCTAGACGTGCCCCCGTCAGCAAACATCAATAAAAATGCACCTCAAAACCTGCCTGAACTCATCGCGCTCTGGGAATCATTTAATGAGACTTATAAGAATGCTTTGCTGACCATGGCAGGTCAACTTTCTACTCATTATGAGTCTTATAAGGCCTCCATGGCAAGACAAGAAACTCCTCCGCCGCAGCCGCGACATTGGCAACGAAAGGGCTCCTGAGGACACCCTTTCATCGCCCACTCGGAAGAACCACACCCTCACGCCGCCACGATCTCCTTCGCTTCGATCAGTATCGGCACTGGTACAATCGCTTCACCGATGCGATCCGTGACGAGAAGGTACTCAAGTTCAAAGTCGACTACAACGATGTTCGTCCGCAGTTCAAAGCGATTGAATCGGAGCAGGACGAAAAGAAACTGACGGCAGCCGAGAATAAGCAAGCTCTACTGCACCCCGAGCGTATTCGGGAGATCTCCCAGTATATTGCATTAATCGCACGATGCGCTTCACAAACACACCTCCACGAGTATCAGGATCGCGAGACCCGGCGGCTCACAGAAGTCGAATAGATTGCTAAAAGTGCAAACGAACACCAAGACTTTCGAACGCATTTTGACCTATGACCACTGACGCATGCGTTTATCGATTTGGTAGCGTCGCTTCATTGCCTCAACTTGGGCTTTCTAGTCTGCCTTGATGCGATGTCTTATCGGTTCGGCTTGCCTCAGAAATACGGCCACCCTCTCAGGGCGATGGTCGCGCGTGGACGACGTAGATGAACTGCGTTGCGAGATTCGTTAATTTATCCATCGTACCGTGTAGTTGGCGTCACCCACCTAATAAGCAGAAAATAAGCGACATTACCGATACAAGAAAAAGCAGAATCGTTTTCACGGAATTGGATGTTTCTTTCTCCCTAGCTCAATAGTGCAAAAAAAACTACGACTGGAGAGTCACTGCTACTTGATAACTCGAACGCGAGTGCCGGAACTCAGCCGCAACAAAAAGAAGCGAGAGGGATTATCCCCACAACCAGTCCTTGGGGGGGGGCAATGCTTTTCGAAGAGCTTCTAAGTCACTTTTCAGTTATAGAGAACTCAAGGTAGAATTCGTGAGACACAATAGCAAATGGATTGCAGCCCAATTAATCACGAAAGGAATGGTCGCATGTACACCTTATGTGCGGTGAGATTTTGTAATCATAATTGGTAAGAATTGCGATTGCGTCAATTGTCGATTTAATAGTAAAGGTGAGTTGCGTCGATGCAACTTTCGCTCAACAGCTTGAATTGAACAAGGTAGTTTCCTTTTTGCGAACAAAAGTAAAGCCATGCTCGACATCCCGATTCGAAACTTAGTCGTAGAGTGGCGTTGCCCTGCGAACCTTGGGTTCTTTGGACACATGGATGCTTTCGGACTTGAGCATCTAGACGAATACCCTGACTGGGTAAGAAGTGGTAATTCGCTTGAACTGAGAAACAGGGAAAAAAGAAAGCGTTTTTTTGTGTCTCATCGAAGGTGCTTCTTCGACGCCATTTGCCAATCTCCAACAAGCGGATCTCCAGAAACTGCGGAAGCCTCCCGTTTGTTTTCTGACTTTGCAGACCGGATGAAGATTACAAGAATCGAAAGACTTGGATTACGAATTTGGGCTGCATTTCCAAAGAATTACTCTTTCGAGAAACTAGTACAGAAGACATCAAGAAAGCTAAACTCAAATTCAAGGGAACTATTAGATTGCCTCGATTCGGAAGTAGTCGATTCCGCGTTCGCCGTTGACTTGAAAACTCACGATGGATGGGGAATGAATCTTCGCTCTGGCCCGATGAAAAAATCGCAGTGGTTCAATGTTGTACCGCACGAAATGCAACTCTTTCGTTCGGATGCAGATGCAATGGATTATCAAGCGAAGTTCTCCGACGTTGTTTTCTACCTCGAAATCGATCACTTCAAAGAGGACTTTCCTTACTCAGAGGCTCGCGACCTTTGCGAGCGAATGCGCTGTAAATTTCAGACACTTGCGACAAAACTAAACGACTACTTGGAACTATGAGGATCTTCCTGTGGCAACTATCACCCGAAACTCACACGGAACAGCTAGTGCAAACCAAATCGACGAACGTTTTGAGGGAACGCATTCAATTGTGTCCAAAGTAGATAAGCAGAAACAGGCCTCGATCGGGAAGTCGGCACTTGGGACCAATAACACATGTCCATTGGACGAAACACCAGATGAAATAGACTCAGGCTATTCCGGATCTGCGCACAAGTACAAGACTCAGGAAGAAAGTCAGCTAGCCAAGATTTTCATGCAAAAGAGGCAGAGTTTGGCTCGGAGGCTCGTCGACTGCCTCGATCGACTGCGTTCGACTTCTCAAAAAAGTAAGCGACTTGTCGAGTCTGCTGTCATAAAGCGGATTTTGGCATTGTGCCACACAGAATTGCGCGAGTCGCCTTCAGAAGTTGACTTTTTATCATTTGTAACGCTTTTTGAAAGTGCAATAGAAGAAACAACTTGGATAAAACTTGAGTCTTATCAACTTCGGGAGATTCACAAGCTACTTATACAGGCAGCAAATGAAAATCGTCTCGACTACAACTACTACACAACCGCCATTCGCGTCTTCCGAGGTAATTTAATCAAATCATTACCCTCTTTTGAAATCGATTTCGACGAGGACGAGGATGGCGAAGAAGAAAAGAAAGCCTAGACAAAGAAATAAGTTAAATCGAGCTTCAGTCTCACCAACGCATAATTCGGTTGGGAGGACAATCTACTGTGACACAACCATAATCTACTATGAACTGCTTGGTCACGATCTTCAAAAGCTTGCCATAGCTGAGTACCGTAAAGGTAGTGAGCTTGTTATCTCGAATTTTGTTCGTGGTGAATTCATACGGGGCTTTATTTCCTCACTAATTGAAGTCTATTTTTGCATAAAAGATGAGAAAAGCTTGCATGATGGATTTGCCGCCTATTGCGCAACCTCGTCACATCAACCTCGAAAAATCATCAATCTCGTTATATCTCTTTCGGGTTGGCTCATGCGTCAAGAAGATCAAGGTGATTTATCAACTTCGCTTAGGAGGTTAGGCGAATATATAAAGCGGATGATAATAGAGTTAGATTATACGTTTCCTAAGAGATGTCGCGACAAGTTATGCTGTGATTTTGGTGTGATGAGCATGCCATCTGAGAGTTTTTCAGAAAATCAACTAGTTGATTTCTACGAGGAACTAAGTGCGGTAACGGAATCACCAAATTGCAAGCAATGTGGATTTCGCGAAGAAATAAGAAGCGACGTGAGGCATACTAAGTTATTCTCAGACTCGTCCGCTGAACGACTCTCATCCTTTCAAGGTTACATCAAGCAAGTAAGTTGGATGAAGAGTGCCCTCGCATCCAAAATGCCGCAACCTTCCTGTAATTATTGCCAAAAGTTGGGCGATACAATTATCGCTCTTTCGGCGCCAAAAGATAGCTATTTGCTTACAGGTGATGCTAATTCATATCCCGCACTGTGTGAAATTCTCGAGTTGCCTTTCGGCATTATTCCCTCTCTAAACAAACTAAAAAAAGAAAGCTAGAAAGCTTGTAGGTTGCAGGTGGAATGCCCCATGTTTTTGCACCAGAGTTATGAATGTTGGCATTAAGTAATTAGTAATGGCGTAGTTATGACGTTTTGATTCTTTGGCGGAGCGAGCGGAGACAGAAACCGCGAAATGGTTTACCAACAGAGAGTTTGATTCATGGAATGGGAAGTGTTGAAAACGCTGTCGCTGACAGGGAATTCTTAGATTCACTATTGGGCTCGTGATTCGTTCAGTGAATGCGGAGCTACGATGGTTGTAGACTAGCTGCTTGCAATGGCGGTAGAGTACCACGTTTCATCTTTGGCGGATTGCATCAACGTTTGACTATGCCGACATCCCGTATCGCTCCAACGAAAAACGTACGTCGGTTCACCCAATCGATCGGGGGCTGCACTAGCACATTCCCGCAGCCACCTCCCCAAACTCTGTTGATCAAAATCCGCCCTTCTGGTTAGCACAAATCCGCCTGTTCGCACAAAGGCGTTGTATCGAATCGCCAGTGATGCCCAAAAACGTCCGCCACTGGGCTCGATGAGGCGCTCGCCGGTGTAGGTGCTATAGACGTGGCTGGGGTAGCTTAGTTCGTAGTCTTTGAGCACTTGGGCGTGGTAGTGGAGATGGTTGGGGAGGTAGATGTCATCGTCATCCCAGAGGGCAATGGCATCAAAGGGGCCGAACTCTCGGGCGAGCTCGAGCATGCGGTTGTATTTTTCGACGATACCGGGTTCGCGAGTGGTGGTCGAAAGCAGAGCCCAGTTGTCGTAGCGTTGTTCGGGAAAAACACCGAGGTCATCATAGATGAGCAGGAAAGCATCCTTATGGACCTGCGACTGAAAGCAGGCCAGAGACTCTTCGAGGAGCCGCCAGGGACGATTGTAGGTTGGGCAAAGACATAGAAATCGCATTATTCATACCCTTTCATTTCAGCGCGACGGATCGCTTCTTCAATCAACGAACCATTCAGATCGAGTGGATTCAAACGCCAAGCGAGTTTCCAGTTCTTGGTATCTAATGCAGCCGTTGCCGCAATTTGAAGCTTCTCAGCCCAGGACCAGTTCGCGGCGTTGTGATTGACTTGATCCGAGATCCATTGGAAATTAGCCTCCTCACGACAACCAGCCACACCCCAGCGATCCATTTGCAGAGCAGTCGATTTACAGGAACAGTTAGGTCGTTCCGTGACACCAATCTCTTGCAGCATTTCGAACATCTCGGTACCGGGCCCAACGCCTGGTGGCCATAACCAAATTTTGCGCGGTGGCTTATCGGCAGGATCTCGCGAGAGAACGGTCAGTCCATACTGATTCGGACAATGGCCCGCGACGAACCATTCACCTTGCTCTACCAATTCGCGAATTGCAGCAATCAAGCCTTCGCCGCCGTTGTCACCATGGACTCCATTGGCTTCGGTGTCATGGAACACGATGTACCGCGAAACATGCGGTGCCCACGCAGCGAGTTCCTGCCGCGCTCGAGCTGCATTGTGGCGAGTGTCGATGAAAAGCATGTCGATGTCACCATTCGGTGTCGGCATCGAATCGAGTGATTGGATCTTGAGATCCCAAGTGGTCTTGGAGTCCTTGTAACGCTGACCAAGGTCGAGAATGGCATCATTCTCTTCTTGGTAGCTCAGCAAGTATTTCGGTTTGCCCGCCAAGAGTGCGATCGAGCTCTCGCGACGTTTGGTCATCTCGGCGACTCGCTGGCAACGCGACGAAAGGAGTTTTAATAGCGCCATGTGCTCGTTCAGATCACGCGGTTGGTGCGCGAGCCAATCAAAAGTGCTGTCGAGATCATAGGTATGCGGCGGCTGCGGTTGCAAAACCGGCCGTCCGGAGCTGCTGCGGAGTGGTTTCGACGTGTCGACGCGAAAAGCGATCGGATCAGACACAATCGCAGTCCACACTTCTTCACGCATCCCTTCACTAGCGAAATGATCATGAATCGGCTGCAGATCGAGTCCCAATTCTTGGAAGCCTAAGACATAGTTGCGGATCTTGTCCTCTTGCGTCAGCGTATATTTCACTCCGTTGGGACGCGCGAATCGATGCAACCAGCGGAGAAATGGCAAGCAAAGCGTTTTGCGACCATGCTGTCGATATTTTTCATGGATGTAGCCTTCTTCACCACCAAAGGCTCGAAAGCGTGGATTGAAACCGAGCCAGGCCGCGCGCCGGCAAGTGAAGAGCCCCAGGCCTTGCGCAGGGATCTCGAACGGTTCATCGTCCGGATGCGCGGCAGCGAGTTGATAACCTGCTTCGAACAACGCCACGGGATGTCCGGCATAAGGCAGATCCGGAAGTTGCCAATCAGCAGGTACAGGAGTCATACGGGCATCGAGCTGCACAAAGAGGCAGCGATCGTCGGGCGTTTTCTGAACGCTGAAGAGTCCTTGCTTACACCGCCAAGCATTTCCCCACACGCCCCACATCTGCCCACGCCACATCAGATCGAAATGCGTATTGGCCCAGCCGAGTGAATCGAGCAACATCGGCCCTTGATGAAGGTCGAGCGTATCGGGGTGTTGCTCATACCACTGCCGCAGTCGCTGGATTGCTCTAGGTGCTAACAACACATGGCAATCCATGCAGAGGACCGCATCGCCCTTGGCTTGCTTGAAAACTTGTTCGCGGGTTTGAGTGGTTCCGGTGCTTTCCGCAAACGGAATATAGCGAGCTCCAATCGAGTGACAGAGATCGCGTGTCGCAGCGCCGGCGGGTGTCGAGGGGCTGTTATCGATAACGATCAATTCGTCATCAGGTCCCAGCTCTTGGTACATCCGCAACGCTTGCAGGGTGAAATAGACGCCATCGAAATCTTCGAAGGTCGCCATACCGATGGTAAGTTTGGTAGACATTCAGTGGTTTCATACGAGTAAGTTCCAATGGGCATCCGAGGTTAAAGTGGCGGAGGCAGGCCCGTCGTTGGACCGCCTAAAGTTGTTGTCGTCGTTGTAGGAGCTGGCGGAGGTGGAATCGTGGTGGTTGTCGTGACGGCGATACACGCACAAGAAGCACAGCTCCAGGTAAATCCAGGAGCACACAGCGGCGTAGCGCTACCACTAGCACAGCCGCATTCGATGTAAGGACATGGACAAGCGGTTGTGGTTGTTGTGGTAGTCGTCGTTGTGGTTGTGGTGGTTGTGGTGGTCGTAGTTGTAGTCGTCGTTGTCGTGGTAGTGGTCGAAGTTGTCGTCGACGTTGTGGTCGTGCCACTGCATGGATCGGGAATGCAATTGCTACCGGCGTGGAAGACTCCGCCGATATTCGCACAGTAAGCACTCGATACCGGATAAACGCACGTGCTCCCCGGTCCGGGATAACAGCAGGCTCCCATCATGGTTGTAGTGGTGGTTGTCGGTGAGATCGTCGTGGTCGTCGGAGTCGAATTGCACCCGACTGCTCGGACATCACAATCATTCGCTCCCATTTCCGTCGGTGGACCGATACAACCACATAATCCACACGAATTGACGATCAATTGCCACGTCGAGCTCACCGTGCTCCAGCGATATCGGCATGGGCCCGGACATGGATTGGGGGTCGTTGATGTTCCAGTGGTCGTTGTCGTGGTGGGGTAACAAGTGCCATACCCACATGGCGGCGGCGAGGAACCGCTTCCCGTAGTCGTTGTGGTCGTTGCGATCGGCGGAGAGGCACACGGAACATTGCGACGTTGACCGCAAGTGCACACATCCGACGGCGGCACGCAGTTGCAATTGCTCTCACGACAAGCATTAGCCACAATATGCCAACCCCGTCCATTAGCCACACATAGCCATTCACACGTCCCAGAGCATGGTACCGGAGGAGGCGGTGGTGGAGGTGGTGGCGGTATTTGACAAGGACTCGTGACCGTTTGGCATAAGCTCGCCCCGCCAGGATAGGAGCACGGACACTCAGGAGCACAATCGCTTTGCAGCAAGATCACTTGCCCGTTGCCAAGCATGATCCAGGTGCAGCCACCGCCACAGCCAGGTCGCGCGGTTGTGGTAGTTGTTGTATTGCAATCGCAAGTTGTCGTCGTGGGGCTGCCCGTGGTTGTGGTAGTCGTTGTATTGTTGCATTGTGTAACGCTCCCCACTTCTCGAGCGCAACTTGTTTCGGTGCAATCACCCGACGCAATCGGACAGAACTGAGGCGGCAAGCAGGAGCATGAATTCGGGTTCGCTGTCGTTGTCGTCGTTGTTGGCCGACGTGGACAAGTCGGTGGCAACGTCGTTGTGGTAGTCGTTGGCCCGCCAGAGCCGGTTGTCGTAGTCGTTGTAGCTGGTGCGCAGTTATTGTTTACCAAGTCCCATTTGAAACCATCATTGCTCACCCAGGAACATTTGCCTGAGCAAGGGCTGCCTTGAATGGGACTCGTCGTCGTAGTTGTCGTTGGTGATGAGGATTGCAGCAACATCGCTTGTGGTTGCCAGCCAGAGGGTAAGCCGACGAAATGGCTAATCCAGGTCGCTTCTCCTTCATGATCAAAGACTTGTTCGATGTAATCGAGCCCACATAGCGCATCGAAATCTTCGAACAACAACCCTGGCCCGCCAAAGGTGAGACAAACACCATCCCCTTTACATTCACTTTGCGTTTTGGCGATCCATTGTGAGACGGTGTCAAAATACGCCGCTTCTTCGCTGTTGGTGGGATCGACTTTGTAGGTCGAGTAGAGACTTCTAGTGAAGATCGAGTTCGCTCCATCCGGCAGCGCATGCGACGACACTGCGCTATCACGTCGATTCCCTTCCACTCCATCCGTCACGCGCCGGCCATGAATCTTCAGATAACCATAATTGGCCGCTGAGCCAGGCTTTCCACCCGCGATCTTAAAATCAGCATCTTTCACGAGCTGAGAAAACTTTTGTATCGAAGCAGGCGGATAAGCAAATCCCCACCGTGGATTGCTCCATTCTCGATTGTTGAGAAACCCTCGCATACCTAGCGTATGAGCTGCTGCATCCAGCAACCGTACGATTGGAACTGTCGTTGTTTGCAGAGCAATATCTAGCAATGTTTCGCACGTGAGTTCCAGGAAGTTATCCGGAAACGAAAACGGCCCTAAACTGCCATACCCAGGCAATTGAGTGCGAAGGGATTCAAAAAACGCGGGCCAACTTTCGATTGAAGGCTGCGAGGTGGGATAGTTATGTTGCCAGAACCACCGGAGATCGACCAAAGGTAATGCGATCAGATCCAGTGAATCAGCCGAGATCCGCATCGGTGGAAGTGCATACATTTCAAACCGAATCGGTAAAGAACCTACCCGTCCAACAACGTCAGCGGCCCGCAATTCAAGATGCAAAATTGCATTTGCTGTCCCCCAAAGTCCCGGAGCATCCGTGATCGACGCGACATCATTCGGATTTTCTGGCTCCCATCCCCAGGCATCATGAGTGATCGCTAGAAAGTTCTCCCGATCCAAAACGAAAAGTGCGCGGGAGTATCGAGAAAAGCCTAGCGGTGTTTGCAATGTGCCGACTTTAATCGACGGTAAACTCGGCCAAAGAACACGAAAGTAATCGGCATAGCTCGTTTCCGAATCGGCGAACAAAGCGACCGGATCTTCGTATCTCGAAAAGAAATGATGAGTCTCTAAGTGGTACCGATCAAGAAAACGCCGAAGTTGTGCCTGTTGATCCAAAACGATCGACCGGCCGTGAAGGAGCAAATTAGGAGATTGAGTAGGCGAGCTTGATGGTTCAGACATTCCATCAAATTAAAGAGAAAAATTGCGTTCGGAAGACCGAATTGAGGTTTGAAATATTGGCCGCGCGCGAGAGAAGCAGCAGGGCTTTGGGGAAGCTGAGATCAGCTATGGATCGATTACGCAAACAGAGCGATACTAGTTTTGTACTCAATGACTCAACTCTCCATTGCGCAGTCAACACTGCGCAATCTTTCTGTTAAGAACGCATCATCTAATCCTTCATTTGTTGTGCGGCCTACGTACCAAAGTCAACTTGAGACTGAGTAAGATAGTAACAGAGAGTACCCGTGCCAGTGTTTTCAGACGTGTTCATTGGGAAGTCGTACAGGTCAAGAAGCAGTTGTTCAACGTATTTCGCTTGTCGGTTTGGGATCTCGATGTAGCTGAAGTACACGAATTCCGCGTCACCGAAATCTTTCGTTTGAGCGTGATTAAAAATACGAGATTGGACGAAGCCTTTGCCGACGTACAAAGCTTTGCAGTGAAATAATTCGTGAGTGGCGCAGTAATCATCTTTGTGCCACAACGCGTAGACTCCAGACTTCTTGCTGATGTGCCAGTTGCAGAATCGCAGGTCGTCAAAATCGCAGAACCAGCCGACGTTTGATGTGGCGAGTTGCTGGACGGTAATTCCGAATTTGGTTTCGGCTGCCAAGGTCGAGTCGAATCCAGTGTCGGTAGATCGACAATCGCACTGGCAATGTGGGAAGCAAGGATGCACTGTTTTTTGCCGCATGACGTCAGGGATCACGAAGTCGCCGGGTTTAATTTTCCATTGCCATCGGACGCATTCGGCGGCTTTCGTGCATCCCATGGGGGTACGCCCGTCATGGGCATTGGTTTATGGGGTTCAAGTCCCCTGTGCGAGATAGGAATCTCTAGGAGATCAGTATACCAAATGACCACTTCAAGGGAACAAGCACGAGGTGAAGGCAACTG
>JBIKMB010000437.1:0-3193 GCA_044359485.1 Pirellulaceae bacterium
GCGATTAACCAGTCAAACCATTACCGATGTCTTTACCTATACGGTTACCGATACGGGCGGTTTAACTTCGACTACACAAATAAGTATCACGATCCAAGGTGCCAACGATGCACCGGTCTCGAGCGACGATACCACAATCGCTGTCGAAGCAGGCGGCTTATCCAACGGCACCGCAGGCACCAGTCCATCGGGCAATGTGCTCGCCAACGATAGCGATGTCGATAGCGTGGCCAACGGGGAAACCAAGACGGTTACGGGGGTCGCTGCAGGTGCACAAGCAAGTGCTAGTGGTTCGGTAGGTTCGAGTGTCACCGGCTCGTACGGTTCGATCACGATCGGAGCCAATGGTGCATATACTTACACCGTCGATAATAACAACGTAGCAGTTCAAGCACTAAGACTCTCCGGTCAAACGCTGAGCGACATCTTCACCTACACGATGGCCGACACGCTAGGCCTGACCAGCACTTCGACCATCACCGTCACCATCCAAGGTGCAAACGATACTCCAGTCACGACCAACGATACCGACACGGCGGTCGAGGCAGGGGGTGTATCCAACGGAACGTCAGGTACCAATCCAACCGGCAATGTGCTCGCCAACGATAGCGATGTCGACTCGGTCGCCAACGGCGAAACGAAAACGGTCACCGGTGTGGTTGCTGGTTCGCAGTCGAGTGCTACAGGATCGGTTGGATCGAGCGTCACCGGCATTTACGGTGCGATCGCTATCGCCTCCGATGGATCGTACACTTACACCGTCGATAACTCGAATCCTGCTGTGCAGGCCTTAAGACTATCCGGTCAAACGCTCAGTGAAACCTTTACATACGAGATGACCGATACCGGTGGACTCAGTGCACTCGGTACGGTCACGATCAACATCCAAGGGGCTAACGATAATCCAGTCGGTATTGCCGATGTAGGCGCAGCGACAGAAGCGAGCGGTTATGCCAACGCGACTGCAGGTTCCAACGCGACAGGTAATGTACTGAGCAATGATACCGATGTTGACTCGGTCGCTAACGGGGAAACTAAGAATGTAACCGGTATTGTCGCCGGAGTTGCCGGTAGTGCAGCGGGTTCGGTCGGTTCCAGTGTCACCGGCGATTACGGTGCGATCACCATTAATGCCGATGGAACCTTCACCTATATTGTTGATGAAACCAACACCACCGTACAGGCTCTGCGTTTATCCAGCCAAACCATTACCGATGTCTTTACCTACACCGTGACCGATACCGGTGGTCTTACCGCGACGACGCAAGTCACCATCACGATCCAAGGGGCGAACGACGCACCGGTCTCGAGCGACGATAGCACGATCGCACTCGAAGCAGGTGGCTTAGCCAACGGCGCCGCAGGTACCAGTCCATCGGGCAATGTGCTCGCCAACGATAGCGATGTCGATAGCGTGGCCAACGGGGAAACGAAGACGGTTACGGGAGTCGCTGCTGGGGCACATGCAATTGCTAGTGGTTCGGTAGGTTCCAGCGTTACCGGACTCTACGGATCGATTACGATCGGAGCCAATGGTGCGTATACTTATACCGTCGATAATAACAACGCTGCCGTACAAGCCCTGCGGCTCTCCGGTCAAACGCTGAGCGACATCTTCACCTACACGATGGCCGATACGCTAGGACTGACCAGCACCTCGACCATCACCGTCACCATTCAAGGTGCCAACGATACACCAGTGACGACCAACGACACCAACACGGCCGTCGAAGCAGGTGGCGTTACCAATGGTACAGCAGGTGTCAATCCAACAGGCAATGTGCTCGCTAACGATAGCGATGTGGACTCCATAGCCAACGGCGAAACGAAGACTGTTACTGGCGTCGTCGCCGGTTCACAGTCGAGTGCCTCAGGCTCGGTCGGTTCCAGCGTCACCGGAATTTATGGTTCGATTACGATCGCTTCCGATGGTTCATACACTTACACCGTTGATAACTCCAACCCAGCCGTACAGGCATTAAGAATCTCCGGTCAAACACTGTCGGAAACGTTTACCTATGAAATGACCGATGCCGGTGGACTGAGTGCATTTGGTACCGTCACGATCAACATCGAAGGTGCCAACGATAATCCAGTCGCTGCTACCGATGCAGGTACCGCGACTGAAGCGAGCGGTTATGCCAATGCCATCACGGGATCCAATGCGACAGGTAATGTACTAAGCAATGATACCGATGTAGACTCGGTTGCTAACGGCGAAACGAAGACGGTCACTGGTGTGGTAGCTGGTATCGCTGGCAATGCCGCAGGTTCAGTAGGCACTATTGTCGTAGGCAACTACGGTGCGATCACCATTGGATCCGACGGTGCCTTCACCTACGTCGTCAATGAAACGAATGCGACCGTTCAAGCTCTGCGATTAACCAGCCAAACGATTACCGATGTCTTCACCTATACCGTGACTGATACCGGTGGATTGACCTCGTCCACCCAAGTCACCATCACGATCCAAGGTGGCAATGACGCGCCGGTTGCCAACAACGAAACGAACACCGCCATCGAAGCGGGGGGATACAGCAATGCAACCGCTGGTACCAACCCAAGTGGTAATGTGCTCGCCAATGATACCGATGTCGATAGCGATGCCAATGGTGAAACGAAAACCGTCACGGGCGTCGTCGCCGGTTCGCAGGCCGGTTCGCAGGCCGGTGCCTCAGGCTCGGTCGGCTCCAGCGTTACCGGTATCTATGGCTCAATCACGATCGCCTCCGATGGCTCGTACAGCTACACGGTCGACAACTCCAATCCAGCCGTGCAAGCACTGCGACTTTCCGGTCAAACCCTCTCGGAAACATTTACCTACGAAATGACCGACGCTGGTGGGCTCAGCGCACTCGGAACGGTCACGATCAACATCCAAGGTAGGAACGATGCTCCGGTGGCATACAATGACTCCAACATCGCGATCGAGGCGGGTGGAAGTAGCAACGAATTGTCGGGAGTCAATCCGTCAGGTAATGTCCTCAGTAACGATACCGATGTTGATTCAATCGCTAACGGCGAAACCAAATCGGTCATCGGTGTTGCCGCAGGATCGCAGGCAAGTACCAGCGGCTCAGTCGGTAGCGGTGTTGTCGGTGCCTTTGGTTCGATTACGATCGCAGCCGACGGTTCTTACACCTATACCGTAGATAACAGCAACGCTGCTGTGCAAGCACTAGGTACTCAAGCT
>JBIKMB010000403.1:0-3173 GCA_044359485.1 Pirellulaceae bacterium
AGCCACGGTTCGCTTGAGAATTGAATCGGAAAGCCTGCAATCCAACGGATCCGGAACGGTGGTCTGGTCGCAGAACGGTGAAGCACTCATCATCACCTGCGGTCATATCTTCCGCGACATGAATAAAACCGATCAACTCTATGTCGATTTCTATCGCGATGGAAATTGGGTCATGGTGCCGGGACAAGTACTTCAGTTTTTTGCCGACAAACACGACATCGGTATGGTGCGATGCGCATTGCCCTACGCTGTTCAACCGGTCGGCATCAATTACGCCGAACCACTCGCCGTCGGCTCAGCCGCCTTTAGCATCGGTTGTGATCGGGGCACGCCACCAGCCATCAAGGAAACTCAAATCACCTCGCTGAATCGTTACCTGGGCGAAGCGAACATTGAAGTCGATGGCGCGCCGATCGATGGACGCAGCGGAGGCGGTCTATTTGACTCAAAAGGAAATTTAGTTGGCATATGCAATGCGGCAGATCACCAAGAAAACAGAGGCATCTATGCCGGCCAAGCTCAAATTGTTTATCAATTACAGGCTTTGTCGCTTGCCATTCCATCGGTTTCCTCCCAGCAATTCGCTGAACTCGATACGACCCGCGGTCAAAACGAATGGCTCCCTCAACCCACCTCGTCTGCTGATGTGCCCACTTCAAACGATGATACTGAAGTAATCATGATTGTTCGCGACGGGAAGAACCCGCCGCGCGAAGTAAGAGTAGCTCAACCAACGGCCGAGTTGTTGAATTGGATTGAGCAACAATCGACCCAAAATCGAAACTAGATCACAGCATCCATTGAGGCGCGCTGCGGATGAACCGAAGGTCCTAGTACACTTTCGATTTCGCTCTCGTCCAACTCCTCTTTATTCAGTAGAGCAACCTTCAAACCTTCCAAGAGTTCTTTGCGTTCCGACAAAATTTGAAAAGCCCGCTGATCGGCCGCGTGCAGAATCGACGTGACTTCGGCATCGATCAGCTCTTGAGTATGCTCGCTGAATTGTCGTTGCTGATGAATTTCACGACCCAAAAACGGGTCATCATCGGCCGTCTTGTAACTGACCGGACCGAGCTTCGCGCTCATACCCCAATGAGTCACCATACGCCGAGCTAAGCCTGTCGCCCGCTCCAAATCGTTTTCCGCTCCCACGGTTGTTTCACTGTAGATTAATTTTTCGGCTGCGCGTCCCCCCAGCAACACGACCAACTCATCTTGAAGTTCGGTCTGAGACATACTGACTCGATCTTCCGAGGGTAAAATCTGTGTGCTACCCAGCGAACGGCCGCGGGGAATGATGGTCACTTTGTGAACATGGCGGGCACCGGGCAAAAACCAAGCCGCAATAGTGTGCCCCGCTTCGTGATAGGCGGTCTTCTCTTTCTCGTCACGCTGCAACACTTCTTCCCGTTTCGCTCCGATCAGAACTTTGTCTCGAGCGTATTCAAAATCTTCCATAGCGACTCGGGTCTTATCGTGCCGCGCGGCCCACAAAGCAGCCTCATTGACGATGTTGCGGATATCAGCACCCGTTAGACCCACCGTAGCCGCAGCCAATCTTTGCAGATCAACGTCCGCATCAAGCGGTACTTCACGAACATGCACTTTGAATATTTCAAATCGCCCCTTCAGCGTCGGTCGAGAAACAGTAATGTGGCGATCAAAACGACCTGGTCGCAACAGCGCCGGATCGAGCACATCGGGTCGGTTGGTGGCCGCTACGACGATCACCGAATCGCTGGGAGAAAAGCCATCCATCTCGCTGAGGATTTGATTCAAGGTTTGCTCACGCTCATCATGCCCACCCCCTAAACCTGCCCCGCGTTGACGACCGACCGCATCGATTTCATCGATGAAAATAATGGCCGGTCCATTCTCTTTGGCTGTCTGAAACAAATCTCGCACACGGCTTGCACCCACCCCGACAAACATCTGAATAAATTCGCTGCCGGAGACCGAATAAAACGGCACACCCGCTTCGCCCGCAATCGCCCGCGCCAGCAAGGTCTTACCCGTACCGGGCGAACCATTGAGCAGAACACCTTTCGGTACACGACCGCCGAGCTTTTGAAACTTCTCGGGACTCTTCAAATAATCCACGATTTCTTGCAAATCCGCTTTCACACCTTCCAATCCAGCGACATCCTTAAAGGTTGTTTGCTGATCCGAGGGCTCGTACCGTTTGGCGGTCGAACGACTGAAACTCGAAAGAAAACCACCTCCGACGATTTGATCGCGAGTCCGACGATACAACATCCAAATCGTGATGATCACGATCAAAGGAAGTGCGAACATGAAAAACATCATCAGCGACTGCGTGGTGTCGGTGGACTGAGCGCTGACGATTGCGCCGCTTTCTTCCAGTCGCTTGTTCAATTCCACTCGAAATGAATCGCCCGGAGGCAACGTGACATAAAACTCTCGATTGAGCTTTAGCGGTTGTCCATTGACCGTCTTCGGAGCAACCTCTTCACCTTTCGTATTGATTTCCGGCGGCGCAGTCGGCTCCAGCTTGAAAAAACCTGTGGCCGTCACCGGTCCTACCGTCACCGACTGGATGTTTTTGTTCTTCAGTTCCTGCAGGAAGAAACTGTACTTGATCTCCGATACTCGCCCCGCGCGATTGCCATAAAACAGCATCACGGCGAGCAGCGCCACCACGGTGATAATGATCCACCAGTTCTGCGGTCGCCTCGCACCTACCGCTCGATCGACTCCACGATTGCTTTCGTCCTTAGTAGGTTTATCCATTAGCGGCCTTTCTATGCCTCATCCAAGCTGTCTGAATTGCTTCGGTATTCTAGTCAACAATCCCATTTCTGGCGACCGACCACCGCGCCGTTAGCCCCCTTACCGTGCCTCTTTTGAGTTGCTTTGGTTTCTTCTGCCGTAGCATTCCCACTCGTTTCGGCCGAAAAAAAGCCAAATACTGATCACAAATGCACTATTTCATGCAATTTCAGCCCAGTTTGGCCTGAACTTCCTGCGGAAGTGCCTTGGGCAGGGGGCGACCAGCGGCCCGCGACTTATCCAGATCCGCCAAAGCAGTACCAGCGTCAATCCGCCGAATCAAGAGACAGTGGTCCCAAGAATAACCGTCCGACAACAGCCTCCATGTCCAATACCAATCGGGCTTCGCTGCCACCTGCACTCCCCCCGGTGGGGACGCCCCA
>JBIKMB010000190.1:0-11116 GCA_044359485.1 Pirellulaceae bacterium
CTTGGCCCACGCGCGCACAACCGTGGCTAACGCCAGCGACTCATGTCCGCGAGTGAAACCCAACGAAGTATACACAACAGTTAAGCACGAACGTGCACTGCCTGGGCGGACGCAGCGGGTAATATCCGTGGCAAATAGTATTTTTTTATCGCAGGTAACGCAGGTCGATATTATGTTCAAGAGATCACACAAGACTCCAACCGCGCCAAGCATCGCCGATCTGGTTCACATGCTGCTCGTGGCAATACTATGCACTGCACCCTTGGCAAACGCACAAGCTCAAACCCCAAACGCTTCCGAAGAAGATCGACTCAAACGCCTCGGACAACTGGCGGATGCCATCCAACGCGTTAAAGTCGATCAAAAATCGTCCACCGGTGACCTCACCTCCGACGGACGACGCTTCAGCAATTCCTCTGAATTGCATATGCGATTCCTCGTCGCCGCCGCAGACCTCACCGAAAACAAAAAAGATGCGATCTGCATCTTCCCCGTTCAAGTCTCCGGCTTCACCAGCGAAATCGACTCCTCCAAAAAAATCGATAATCAACAAACCGGCGCCGATATGCAAAAAGCCGAAATCAGAATCCTCGGCCTCGTCGGTCAAGCCAAACCGAAAGTAAAAGTCCAACTCTCACCACTCAATCACGGCTCGCAATTTCCCGCTGATCAAATCGCGCGGGACAAAATACACGATCTCGTCAAACTCTTTTTCCCAGAAGCCGAAATCGATGGCATTCAAAAATTCTACGAAAAAGAAATCCAAATCCAAAATGCTACGCAAGAACCGATCAAAGTTTGGATCTTCGGTCGAAGCTGGGTAAAGTCCAACCCACCCAACCCAACGCTCAACGCCAATAACAACCCCAATAATAATTCATCGCCAGACAATTCATCACCCAATAACTCCTCTATCGAACCGAGCAACGTGACCTGGGCCTGGGTGCCAGGAGATCCCCTCAGCGGTAAACCGATCGAACTGCAACTCGCCGCAGGCCAATCCAAGAAAGTCCCACTCGGCAATCAAACACTCTCTGCCAATAGCATCCTCGTCTGGGCCGAAAGCGAAACAGGCGAACGCTGGACCCAACATAAATCGGATCCCCTGTGGACCGTTGAACCGAATCCCAAAGAGTTCGGCAATCGCGCCTATCACGCTGAAAAAATAGAACTCTTCACGCACAAGATTGAACCACAACCAGGCCCCAAACTGCTGACCGAACGCTTGCTGGAAATGAAGAATGATACCACTGAACCCATCGAGGTGGAGATGCGTTATCGAACGCAAACCGATCGCGGCTTCGAATGGAAAATCTCGCAGTTCAATGTCCCTGCCAAACAAACTCTGCGGCCCAAAGATTCCTCAGGCGCACTGATCCGCAGCTCACGCATCGAGTTCATTGGCAAATCGGATAACCGCCAGTATTTAAAGTACAAAGCCAACCCGTTGTGGCTGGTCGAAGATTCCGGGGGACGACGAGCCTACAAAGCAGAAAAGATCGGCGTCTATCGATATACCTTCCAAGCCGCTACCCAATCCGCCAGCGTCGCGGTCGACTCCGCTCCTGTGCAAATCGGCACCAAAACCATCGCCACCGTGAAACGGAGCGATAAATTCGACATCTTGGCCACCGAAAAAGATTGGGTTCAGGTCGCGGTCAACGTCAGCGGCGCGAAACAAACCGGCTGGATTAAAAAGAGCAATCTGAATTTTGAAAAAGAGGATGCCTCGCCGCCACCCGACACAAGCCGCAAATCGCTCAACGTTATCTCCGACGACGCTGAATTGAAACAAGGCACCACCACACTGGCGCGCCTAAGAAAAGGTGAGTCCTACAAGATTCTTGAACAAGAAGGAAAATGGCTTCGCATCGAAGCTGTTGTCAACGGAAACCCGATTCATGGTTGGGTCCAAGACTCTAAAGTCAAAGTGACTCCGTAAGAAAACTAAACAAACCATGAACGTCACTCAACTCCAACTCATTCAACCGCGCGATTTTTATCAGAGGATCAAAACCATGAAACAGCAACCCTTTGCAGCATGGTGCTTTTTCATTTGGATCGCTGCCTGCTCCAGTCTTCTTTCGGCAACTGAACCGACGAAACAAATCGTGATCACCGCGCCCACAGCCGATGTGATGCTGGGAACCAAAAAGCTAGGTACCGTATCTGCAAATCAACAGTATGCGGTCCTCAGCCAATCAGGAAGCTGGTATCAAATCGAAATCCAAGTGAATGGAAAAGGAGAGAAAGGCTGGATCAAAGAGAAAGATGTGCGACTGGTCGACACCCAAGACATCAAGCCAGAACCTGCCGAAGTTGCACCGCCGGTCGCGACCCCACGACCGGAAAGCCAAAAATGGTTCCTCGTCACCAAAGATAATACCGTACTGAAATCAGGACAAGAAACCGTCGCCACACTCCGCCGTAACCAAGTCTTCCCAATCTCAAGCCAACAAGGGGCTTGGGTGCAAATTCGCATTTTCACGGGAGGTACCCTCTACGTCGGCTTCGTCCCTGCTTCGCAAGGTCGATTGCTCGAAGAACGCGACGTTGGCCCTTCGCTCAGTGGCAACCTCCCGGCGAGTATCTCTACTGCGACGCTGGAAGTGGATTGGAAAACGAAAGCCGTTGTTCTGAAAGCCGATGCGCCTGTGCGCGACCTCGATCATATCGCTCTCATGTCGGCCGATGGCAGCGAACAGGCTAGCGTCGGTGAAATCCAAGCCGAAACCAATAACATCACCTTACGCTGTAATGACACCGATTGGCAATCGCTCGTTCGAGAAGGTACCCGCAGTTTGTGGATCACCGAAGGCGAATCCGAAACGCTCAAGTGGCACCGCATCGATTTACCCCCTGTCACTCTGGGAACTGAGATCACCGCTACGAAATATCCCAATTTCGATGAAGGACTCGTGGTCAGTATTCCCGCATCCGGTTTGCTTCCGGGCTTTGTCGTCGAACATGCGTATCAATTTGGAAAAGAAACGCCCACCAAAGTGGACTCGCTCTCCAATGCCGTCGGCAGCTTGCCGCGCGTCGCAGATATATCGGCCGGTTCGAAGTCTTGGCCCAACGCACTACGCCTGATCGTACCCTACGCCAATTCCAAAGATGAAGTGCTCAACCATCTTGTCTTGGTGAGACGCCCCGACGGCTCGTTGAGCCAAGCGATTCAGTTCACGCGAAAAGGTGACACGATCACCGGCGCCGGGAAAGAGTTGGCCGCTGCCAATTCTGCTCTGGTCGACGCCACGGTCCAAACGCCCTCGGTCGAACTGCTCTCCGCCCCGGAAGCCGTAGCGACCCTGAAAGCAGAGGGGCTGCAGCCCATTGTGATCGACCCAATAACGTTCCAAAAATTGGATTTGAAAAAGCTCCCCAACACCAAAATACTGCGACAAGGCGTACAGCCCGGCGAACCTCTTTTGACCGGCTCTGAGTTGGTAATGAGCCTCAGTTCAAATAATGGATCGGTCGTCATCGAATCCCTCGAATTGCTCGACGATACGCAGCTTGGCCTGCTGAGCAAACCCGACACGACCGACCCGTCCAACCTTGCCGACACGAGCCCAAATAATAATAATAATAATAATAATAATAATAATAATAGTAATAATATTGAAATACTCGACGGCGGCGGCCTGCTATCGGGCGACGATGTCGATCCAGGTAAACTCGATGAGAACGCCGGCAGAATCGATACGGGAGAGAATTTGAGTTTTATCGATCCCAACAACACAGGACTGATCAGCGGCAACAATGGCCTGGAAGGACTCGTCAATCCGAATCCCAATCCTAACCCGAATCCCAATTCGGGCTTGCTGAGCGACGATAACTCGTTGGACCTCGGCGGCGGATTAGATGGCGGGCTCGATGGCGGGCTCGATGGTGGGTTAGATGGTGGGTTAGATGGCGGGCTCGATCCGGGGGGCTTGGATAACGACCCCATCAATCCCAATCCCAATCCCAATCCGCCAGGTGGCTTGGTCCTACCGATCAATCCCGATCCGGGCATCTCGCTCGATCCGCTCTCGGAACCGGAAAAACTGCTGCTGACCGGTATTCTGAAAATCATTATCGCCGCAATTCTGAATCAATCTGATCCGAATGCTCTACCAGGTCCTATCGGTATGGCGATCACGTTGGCGATCAAAACCGAAGAAGAAAAGCTGGCGACCGCCAAGGATCAAGCGGCGGAGTTAGTCGTCGTCGAACGTATCTTTGACCTTTTGTTAACACAAATGAAACTCCCGTTATCCTTTTCGCAGAAGGGGGACGCGATCGACGCTTGGAAAACCGCGCGACAGAATGCCCCCAACCGTTCGCTGGATAAAAATAATAATGGCGCGATGGCTGACGATGTCGTTTTGTTTTTTGTGGTGTGGATGCATCAACAAAACTTGTTTAATCCAGCTAGCCACATCATGATCAGCCCCAATGGGCTCGGCAACACGATCGCCGTCCTGCCCCCCAAACCGATCGATACCGATTGGATTAAAGATCTGATCTCGTTATTAAAACCAGGTCAGCCGCTCAAGCCCATCATTCCGCCGCCACCGCCGGGACCGATCAGCCCTCCGGTCGATCCGCTGGCAGGGTTGCCAAACGGAAAAGAGTTGACCGAAGGGGGCGATGGACCCGACTTGGTGAAAGCACCCAATGTCGATGGCCTGCTGGTGGAGAAGGCCAAAAAGCAATTGGATGATCTAGGACTGGTGATCAGCAATCTGAAAGCATTGTTCTCGACAGACAAAGTGGTCACCTCGAGCCTCGGAGCAGGGGAGTGGGTGAAGCCCGGCACAGCCACTCAGCTTCAGGTCTTGAGGATGGTCCCCGACTTGAAGCATTTCACCGTAAAGGATGGAAAGAGCATTTTGGATAAAAATAAACTGACGTACCGCGCGGAAGGGAAGCATTCGTTTAGCGACATTATCGTTCAGCAAACGCCCAAAGCGGGCGACTTCATCGATCCGGTCGATCCGGTAAGCTTAGAAGTGGCGATGATAGCGCCCAATGTCGAAGGGAGCAAATTGTCGGAAGCCTCTACGAAACTGTCCGAACGCGACCTGAGATGGGAAAGTGCGACAAGAGCTTTTCAGGTAGACCGTGTGGTCAAGCAGAAGCCTAAGGCGGGGACTTTGGTTCGTCACGGAGATACGTTTGACCTGGAACTTCACTTGCCTGTGCCGAATGTCGTGGGGATGACGCTGGATCGCGCAAAATCGATCGCGCAGGATTGGGATATCGATTTGAGTTATCGCAACCAACTCGCCAGAGAAAGCGATATGGTGCGTGGCCAGAACCCGGCGGCTCAAACCTATGTCCCCCATCGATCCACCTTGAATATCGGACCGATCATGATGCGCATTCCCGATGTCCGCGGGATGAGCGTGGAACGAGCCGAGCAAGAGTTGGCCGCAGAGGACCTGAAGACAAGTCGAGTCGGGGAATTGGTGCGTTCGGATCGCGTCACCCTCCAATCCCCGAATGCGGGCGAAGAGAAAGAAAGAGGAGCCACGGTTCAATTGGATTCGCGCGTGCTACTTCCCAATTTTGTTGGTGCAGATCTCTTGGGAGCACGCAACAGTTTAAGAAGCCAGGAAGGTGAGTTGCGTGTCGTTGTCAGTGGTCCGGTGGGCAACAACGACGTCGTGTACAGTCAAAGTCCACGGGGCGATTCGCTGGTACCTCCGCGAACGGAAGTGACCTTGGTTCCGGGAGTGAATGTGCCGCGTTTAGTGGGCGCGACACCTCAGCAGGCGGATCGATTGTTGCAGCAGGCGGGATTATCGGGACAAATCATCACTGTGAAAACTGAGTTTACCGACCGGGAGGATTTGGTGGGACAAACGTTGATTGCCAGACAGAATCCAGGTCCGGGCTTGAGTCGCCGCGATCAAGTGGACCGAGTGGAACTGTCTGCCACGCGTTATCTACTGGCAATGGTGACAGTGCCCGAAGCGCGACAACTTACAGTGAGCGCGGCAGTACAGCGACTGAGAAATGCGGGCTTAAATGTCATCATCGAAATCGATGGCCAGCGATTTACGCCAGCGGAATACACAGCGAAGGCGTTGATCAATATTTTGGGAGGTAACAATGAAAACCAAGGCCAGGAACCGATCATTTCTACCCAGAATCCGGAACCGGGTACTGAAGTGAAGAAAGGGACCACTGTCACGATCGGTGTCTACCAAGGTTATATTCCGCCTAGCCGGTGATTTTCCGACCTAGTTTACTGGCAACTCCCCATTTTTGAGAAAGCAAGTGCGTGACGCGTATGTATGCCAAATTCGTTCTTTTGACAGTGCTGACGCTGCTGTCGTCGAGTGGCCTGGAGCGAGTGTGGGGGGGCGACCCGAAAGAAGTCCCGAAGTTGACTGGCGAAAAGATTCCAGTGGCCAAGCAAGTGGCAACAGTCGCCGATTTAAAGCCGCTTGTGGGAACGTATTTCATTGCGGCGCAGAATTGGCGCAATGACATTCGCGGCGACATTGTCTACATGCAAACACCGCAGCCTGGCGTTCTGGTCCCCGCGGGTACTCGGGTCGGATTATGGAAGTTTGTTAAAGCGGCCGAGGATCGCAAAATGGTCGACGTCCCGAATTTGCGTGGGGAAAAGGCTGGGGATGCAATTCAATCCCTGAAAAATCTTGAATTGCAGGCTTTGGGCATTCTGGATGAGGAGGCTGAGGGAGAAATTTTGGATCAATATCCGGAACCTGGATCAAAGGTGTTCGTGGGCACTTCTATTTTTTTGACTCTGAAGAAATAATCGGCATCATGGTAGAAGGCCGCGGTTGCCGGTTATAGCTTCATTCCTCGAGTCAACTCTCCATTTATGCCGAAGCGATTGTTAGTTACAGGCTCCTCGGGTTTAATCGGCTCAGAGGTCTGCGAGTATTTTTCTAGACTCGGATTTGAGGTTCATGGTCTTGATAACAATCAGCGAGGGGTGCTGTTTGGACCGCAAGGGGACAATCGGTGGAATCAGCATCGTTTGGAAAGTCTCTTAGCGAGTTTTGTGCACCATGAATTAGATATTCGCCATCGAGCTGGTGTGCTTGATTTGGTTCGCAATCTCAAACCCGATCTCATCGTGCATGCCGCAGCCCAACCATCCCATGAACGCGCGACGACGATCCCGTTTGATGATTTCGAAATCAATGCCGTCGGGACATTGAACCTGCTGGAAGCGGCACGGCAATTTTGTCCCGAGTCGCCCTTCGTTCACATGAGCACCAACAAGGTTTACGGGGATGGACCGAATCATTTAGCCCTAATCGAGCTGGACAAACGGTGGGATTTTGCTCGGCAGGAGCAGCGTTATGGTATCGCGGAAACTTTTTCGATCGATCATACAACACATTCTTTGTTTGGAGCCTCGAAGCTTTCCGGTGACATTTTAGCTCAGGAGTATGGTCGCTATCTTGGTTTGCCAACCTGTGTGTTGCGAGGGGGTTGCCTGACCGGCCCCTATCATTCCGGTGTCGAACTGCATGGTTTTTTGAGCTATTTGGTGAAGTGCAATTTGGAGCAAATGGAATATCGGATCAACGGCTATAAGGGAAAACAAGTTCGCGATAACATCCATTCGGAAGACGTGGCTCGCTTCATTCATTTGTTTTACGAGCGACCTCAGGCGGGTGTGGTTTACAATTTGGGTGGCGGTCGAGAAAACTCATGTTCGATCTTGGAAGCCTTTGCCCTAGTCGAACGCTTGTCAGGCGTGGCGATGCGATATTCCTACAGTGAAACGCATCGCGTCGGTGATCACATAGTTTACTATAGCGACCTTCGCAAAATTTGCCGCGACTATCCGAAATGGTCGATCACCAGGAATCTCGAATCGATTGTCGCGGAGATCATTGCCGCGCAGCGAGCTCGCAAGGCGTAGAGTGTTGGCGAAGCGAACGTGGCCACTTACGGAACCCTGTCGATCGCGATGCCGGGGAATGGAAGGCCGAATTAAGAAATCGTTTTTCCAATCGCGTGTACGTCGAAGCCGATCGACTGCAAATAGCGGTGATTTAACAGATTGCGGCCATCGAAAATAAATGCGGGACGATACATCGATTGCAGAATCGCTTCATAGTTCAAACGCTTGAACTCATCCCATTCGGTCAGAACGGCGATGGCGTGAGCACCGTGAGCTGCCTCTTCGGCCGAGGATGCCACACTAACATGATCCATGATCAGCGATCGCTCTTGATCTGTGATCGTTCCATGAGCGTGTGAAAATACTTCGATCAAATCGCGCTGAACCTGCTCTTCGGAGACCTGTGGATCGTAAATTTTCAGTTTGGCTCGTTCTTGCAGCAGGTCACGACAGACATAAATGGCGGCTGATTCGCGAGTATCATTGGTATCTTTTTTGAATGCGAATCCCCAGATGGCGATTTGTTTATTGGATACCGTATTGAACATCGTGCGGACCATGCGTTCGCAGAAACGACGTTTCTGATAATCATTCATCTTGATGACTTGTTCCCAGTACTCCGCCACTTGACGCAGGCCGAAGTGTTCGCACAAGTAAACGAGATTTAAGATATCCTTTTGGAAGCAACTGCCACCGAATCCCACCGAGGACTTAAGAAATTTCGGACCGATGCGTGAATCGGTTCCAATCGCTTTGGCAACTTCATCGACATCCGCTCCGGTCGCTTCACACAGCGCGGAGATCGCGTTGATGGACGATACGCGCTGGGCCAAAAAAGCATTGGCGGTCAACTTAGATAATTCGCTGCTCCAGAGATTGGTGGTCAAAATGCGTTCGCGAGGAACCCAATGAGCATAAACGTCGACGAGTGCTTGGATAGCGTTTTGAGATTCGCCGCCGATGAGAACTCGATCTGGACTGAGCAGATCCTGAACTGCCGTCCCTTCTGCCAGGAATTCTGGGTTGCTCAACACATCGAAGGTTGTTCCGTTATTGGCATTTTCCAAAATCCGTTTGACCGCTTCGGCTGTGCGTACGGGCAGGGTCGATTTTTCAACCACAATCTTGTGACCGGTCGAAACCTCGGCGATTTGGCGAGCGCATTTTTCCACGAATTCAACATTCGCTGCTCGGCCTGCGCCGGTTCCAAAGGTCTTCGTTGGCGTATTGACCGCAATGAAGATCATATCGGCTGCTTGGATGGCCGCATTGACCTCGGTCGAGAAGTGTAAGTTACGCCCTCGCGCGGCTTTGACGATGTCGTCGAGTCCTGGTTCGTAGACGGGCAAGTGGTCGGAGTTCCACGCATCGATTCTTTTCTTATTCAAGTCGACGACAGTGACTTGAATATCTGGACATTTGTAGGCGATCATGGCCATGGTTGGACCGCCGACATAACCTGCACCGATACAGCAAATATTCATGACTGGCATAGTGCCCATAAGCGAATACGATGAAAATGGAGATTCGAATAGTTTAGTATGCAAACTGGCCCATCATGATACCGGATTCATCCCTACTTTTCCGGCTGTATCCATGGAGTTGCTGGTGAGCCGATAACGATTGTAAGGATTGTAAAGCTAAACTGCGGAATTCAAACGGCCGAAGTTCAGTTTGAACTTGGAAGAAGAGAGAAAACGAAGAACATTACGATTGAGACGAGTGATTAGCATCACTGACGTGGTAACAGCAGTCTAAGCAACCTTGAGGAAGACTTCGATCGATACCAAACCTCGGTTAATCCTGCTCTACCATTATTTTCATCCTGATGATGTCATCAGCGCGAGGCTCTATTCCGATCTTGCGGAAGAGATGACGGCCCGCGGCTGGGATGTGACAGCGATGCCTGCCAACCGCAGTTGCCATCAGGATACCGAGCCGCTGCCTAAGAGCGAGAGCTGGAATCAAGTTTCCATTCGTCGCGTCTATCGGCCCAATTTTAGGCAAGCCAGCAATAAGGGGCGGATACTGAATATGATCTTCATGTTGTGGGCTTGGAGTTGGCGAGCGATTGTCACGCCACGCTCGCGGCATGAAAGTGTTATTATCGGCACCGATCCAACATTGGCCATTTTGGTGGCGATTGCCTGGCGTATTTTTCGGCCGCGTAGCACTCTTGTGCATTGGTGTCACGACGTGTACCCCGAAGCGGCGGTTGCCGAAGGAATGCTCCGCGACAATGGCTTGATAACACGGATGTTGCGTTGGCTTTTGCGGCGTGCTTATCGACGCTGTGACAAAATCATCGACCTGGGGAGTTGCATGCGCGAGCTGCTGGCCCGCTATGGCTCCAAAGCTCAGCAATATACGGTGACACCGTGGAGTTTAGTGGAACCGAAATCGGTGGCCGTTGCGGATGCGGCAACGCGAAGCGATTTATTTGGGGATGCCAAAATTGGGTTGTTGTACTCTGGTAATCTTGGCAGGGCGCATCAATTTGAGGACTTCGTCGCGCTAGCTCGAGAAGTGAAGGAGGATTCGATTCATTTCTGTTTCGCGGGGCGTGGACCGCGGTTATCGGAACTGGAACAACTGGTACAACCCAGCGATACGAATATCGGATTCCGAGGTTTTGCGCCGGAAGAAGTGCTGGAGAAGCGTTTAGGAGCGTGCGATTTTCATTTGGTTTCGCTTCGTCCTGAGTGGACGGGCGCCGTTGTTCCCTCGAAATTTTTTGGTGCGTTGGCATCTGGTCGCGGGGTGATATTTTCAGGTTCGGAGCAGTCGGCGATTGCGCAGTGGATCGTCAAGTATCAACTGGGTTGGGTATTAACTCGCGAGAATGCGCCAGAGGTTGCGGCGGATTTGCGTCGAATCGCGAAGCGGCCGGAGGAACTTGCGGCTTTGCGTGAGCGATGTTTCCGCGTGTATCAAGACGTTTTTTCGCGTGAGAAGCAGATCCGGGCGATGGCAACTGCAATTCAGTAGTTGTGCGACCTGTGCTGTGCGCGGTCGGGAGTTTGGCAGGGTCTCTGAGGGCGAGTGCAGTGCCAATAAAGTGCAGTGCCAATAAACGGTTCGATTGCCCACGGCCAGCGCACAATTAAGTTATTGCCCACAAAGGACTTGCTCAAGTATGTCCGTATTGTAGGCAGCCATTTCCATTCGTCCCACAATACTTTCGCCCTTTTTCTGACCTCTTTTCAGCATCGAAATGGCAAAGCGTCTCAG
>JBIKMB010000404.1:0-3168 GCA_044359485.1 Pirellulaceae bacterium
GGAAGGTCAGGCCTTCGGTAAGCTTGACGGGTTCTTGGGCTGTGAGTTGCGTTGGTGGGCAGGCGTAAGCTGCGAGGATCAATATGGCCAGACTGGCCAAGTGTTTGTAGGCAGCGGCGAGCGTGAACGGGAAGAAGTTGTGGAGAGAGAATTGGTAGACTGCGCGGTGGTTCATGATGCACTCGGGGATAGTTCGAAGAAATGGGGGAATTTGGACTCAGAGGCTAATCAGAAAACCATGAGCCGCCCTGGCATTTGCTGCGGTATTCGGAGGTTTCGGAGGAGCCGTTATCAATTTGGTCATTGTGAGTTATGTTTGCAAGTCGCGATTTGGGATCGTTTATCGCATCACCTCAAATTCTGTCATTTTACCGTAGTGGGAACATCCTAAAAGCTCCCTGGGCAGACCGTCGTTTCTGCATCGGACCGCGAAGAAAGAATTACCCTTGGCACAGCGTACTTGTGAAGTTGGGGCGATCAGCCGACAGCGTTAGCTGCAGTTTTCGACTTCGATCGGTACAGGCCCCACTGTTTACCCCAAAACTTTCTCACAATCGCTCCGCCCGCCAAATCAAAAAACTGCGGTCCTAATCGGAACTGCCATGCCGAAATTTCCAATCGTCAAAATTTCCGGATCGCAAATCACTTAATCGCTTCAGGATCAGGCAGGCGTCTTTCATGCTTGCGAATTTCTTGATCTGTTTTGCGAATTGGCAATTCGATAAAGTCTCCATCGATGGCGAGAACTGAGGAATGTATTTGTTTAGTGACGATTCGAGGGTTTGCGGGTGTTTTGGTGAGAAAATAGACGCGAGCGCATTTTTGCTCATGTTCCAGAGAAATGTAAACCGCCGTTACATCGGGATTTTTTTGAATTTTTTCGATGGGTAGTGTAAAGAAGGTGGTCTCTAGAGCGCTCGGCGTTACAAATGAAACAAGGACAATCGCATCCTCGGAGTCCTGTTGTTTGTGTACAAATCCGTAATGTAGGACTTCATGATCTGAATCGTTCTTTTTGCGGCGAACTAACTTGTAGGAATAGATCCCCTGGCGAATACGAACCATGGAATGATCTTCCGTATCGCATTGGTTTTCCAGGATGATGGGAAGACAATTAAACTGAGCGATAAATTGGTCGATATGTCGATCGTCAATACCGTTTGTAAATGTTTCCCAGGTGACTTTCAGTTCAAGATCTTTATTGACTTCGAGAACTAAGGTGATGTAAGGATCATCAGACGGACAATCTGGTACTATACCGCTCAGATGAAATTCCTCATCAGACCACAAGTCGGTCAGTTTCGCGGTCACTATATCTCCACCGCGATATTTCCGAAAGCATCCATGATTCGATAGATGTGCGAAGGGCGCTTGATCATCGCCGATTTTGAAATCACCTACCAAAATTCTCCCAGAACTGTTTATCGGAGAAATATTGGTAGGTTCCTCGTACCGACAGCCGAGGGTGCTGGTGGCGATCAGGAGTATTAAGATACGCAAAAAGTGGCTCATGGATTTAGATTCGATTGTGGATGTACTGGAGTAAGGGTCCTATAGGCCTGCTTACAATGCCAGAGCCATTAGAAGCGGCAGGACGAAAGCAGGCAGTTGTGGCAATTTCAGCGAGGCATTAAAAGCGGCCATTCCGAAGAAGTCGCCCACCGAGGGAGATCACAAATTCCACAAGAGTTAATTTGTTTCATTTGTTCCGATGGATTATGGAATAGCTTTCCAATCGGGAAGGCGGATGATTCCGCGACGGATTTCTTCGGTCGTTTCGAATACCTTAACTTCGATTGCGACTTTCGGCACGTCGATTTTGCCTTCCTGAAAATCATTGGCAAGCGACAAGGGATCAGAGTTGGTTCCTTTCAGCGGATAAACTTGAGCGTGCTCTTTTCCTTCTTCTAAACGTATGTAAATCGCTGAAATCTCTGGATCTCTCAACTTGAAATCTGCGGGTAGTTCGAAAAAACGTGTTCGCAGTACTTCTCCCTGTTCAAGCGACACAAAAATTTTATTTGCGACGATATTTCCCTGAAGCGTAAAACCATAGGTCAGGGGGTCGTTCATGGACAAATCGCTCCATCGGTTGTGTTCGAAGGAATATTTTTCCTGCAGCGATCGAACAATAGAGTCATCTGCAGCATGTTCATTACGGATCAAGATGGGTAAGCAATCGAATTCTTTTTGGATGTAGGCGACGTGATGTTGTCGTAAGCTCAGTGAATCGGCTTTCCAGGAAATTCGGAGGGTCAAATCTTTTTGTATTTCAAGCAGCAATGAAATAGGTTTATTCACTTCGGGCCGAATTGGAACAGTCCCTTCGAGAGAGAATGATTCCTGAGACCATAAATCGGTAACTTGTACGTTCACGTTTTCTCCGCCATGAAAGGATTCAAGGCCTGAATGGCTGGAGAGATGGGCAAATGGCGCTTGCTCGTTACCAACAGTAAAGTTGCCCAGCAGCAATCGTCCGGAGTTATTGATCGTTGCTATGTCGGTAGGTGTAAACTCTCGACAGCCACATAGGCATATCAACGACAAAGTTGTGCCGAGCATGATGTAGTTCATTTTTTAAAGCCGATTATAGTAGTATAAGAGATTTGACATGTGCACGCTCGCATAATGGTAAAGTCTATAGCCCGCTACAAATTTGGCAGCTACGCTTTAGAGTAAAGCGGATATCCCTGATACGGTAGCGTTTTCGTTTTACTGAAACCGGGAACTTCTCGCGATTGAGTGCAAGCTTTTAGCCTTTCTGGAAGTCGAATCACGTGATGCATTTCGAGGGAAATCCTCTCAGGGGTCGCCGTTCGTCTTGACCGTAGAAATTATTCCCTCAACGGATTGTCTTAGCGGTATGGTAAACGATTCTTCTTTACTTCTTATGTCTCGCATGTAGATTTCCTGGCCTAAGAGATATGCATCATTTTTGCATTGCTTTAGAGGGTAATGTGTTGAGTTGTTTTCTTCTAGATCAAGTGTAACTGAAACCCCCTTAGCACCTGAATTAATCCAGTTAGATAGGGTTGCCTTGGGAATTAAAATGTATTTCATAGGCGAATGTTTTTCATTACGCATTTTCAGGAAAATATACGTATTTCCATCGGATTTTGTGTTTATGTATCCACAGGCGATGTTGGAAGCATTTGAAGATACCGGTTT
>JBIKMB010000191.1:0-11094 GCA_044359485.1 Pirellulaceae bacterium
AACCACCGAGCTAAAAGGCTGCAGTTACCTTTTTTTGCGCCGCAACTGCTTCAAACCGGCATCCGCGGCCGCACCGAGTGCCTGGCACCACTTTGGGCCTTCGCGGAGTGCCTGGCACCGGGTGGGGCGAAGCCCGAAGGGCGTGCCTGGCACCAAGGAATGGGATGGTCCAATGTCCGGAAATCGCAATGCATTGGCCATTGCCCGAAGTTCTGGCTAAAGTATTGGACATGCTGGTTGTCCATTCGTTGCGTAGTCCCACTGGCAAGCTATGGTTGAGGGAGATCGCTGTCGCTGAAAGAGAAAATCCAAAGCTCGCTGTCGGATGCCGATTCGAAATCGTTATCGACCGACACAATCAAAGTTCGCGACCCGTCCGGCAAATTGGGACCCAACGCTAGACCCTCGGGCTTAGCGGGTAATTTGTCATCGTAAAGACCGAATTTACTATCCAAAAAGTCGATAAACAATTTTTTGGAAACCGCTTGGGCATCGGCTGGCATCTTTCCCGGAGCAACGGAGGCGATTTTCTCAGAATGGCTTGCCTTGGAGTAGTCGATCCAAAAGACTCCCTTGAGTTTTGATTCGCGGCCGGATTCACTGTCGCGTTCCAGCACAAGAGCTTGTGAATCGCCGAGTCCGAGAATTTCACTTACGGCCGTCGATGAACTGGCTAGCGGGTAAAGGTATTCTGACCCAGTCACACCTTCGGTCGTAAACTCGACAATTCGGCAATGGCTACCGATTTTCTTTCCCTTGGTTGTGGTTTCAGAATCTTGAAGCAATGGTTTTTGTGCAAAAGCGAGGAGCTTTTTTGAATCCGGCTGAACGGCTAAGCCTTCAAATCCACCATTGGCTTGTCGGCCTATCTGATTTTCAGCGATTTCTTGATCGGGGTCGCCCGACAATATCTTGGGAAGAAAACGTTGCGGGACATTAAACCATTTCGATGCTCGACCCGACCTCGCATTGAAAACCACAACGGAAGGCCCATATTCGTCAGAGATCGCCAAATCACCGCTCGGCAATACACGAATGCCTTCTGGGTCGAACCTCAAATTGTTTGCTGCATCCGCACCTTGAAAAGCTGCCGAAAGTCCGATCAAGGATTGCCCCGCAGCATTGCGAAGCAAAACGGTTTCAAGCAATTCGAATTGTATCGCGGTTGAATTCGCATGGTTGAAATTCAAGCGAATTCTGTGAACTCGAGTTGGGTACGAAACGGCTCCATCTTTGGGACCACGATCTGGCAGCAGCCAAAACTCATCAGCCCGATCCGTCGATGCAATGGCCGACCAACCTCCCAATTGCGACAAAGATGTACCATTCTCAAGACTTTCCTTAAGTCCTGATTTGTCCGAGGAAGTTCCCGCTATTTTCAATCGGCCCATCAGTCGAATTTCGCCGCGAACCTGTACACCACTCCATCCCAGACTGGCGATCATCCCAATCGCAATCCACAAGCATTTCATACCAAATCTTTTCGTCATCAAAGTTAGTATTAAAAATAAATGAGAATGAAAAGAGCTCTCTGCCTCGCGCGAGCCAGAGAGCTCTCTGAAAAAGTTGAGTCGGATAGATTTGCCTTAGGACGATCCGAGCCCCCGGAAGCTGCGGTCAGTGCCAGGGAGGCTAACGGCATCGGACAGGCTTTTAGTCCTCGGTCGTTACGTCGCCAGCATCTCGGGTGAGGAAGGCAACAATAACGCGGCCCGCAGTCGTTTCAGGCAGGAAGCCTACCGAGCCGTCAGCGCGAAGATTTGCAACCCCTCCTGGATGGAATCCATACATCTCGCTGTCGTTCGTGCAGTTCATCGAACAGTTGCCGACGATGGTCACGGCACCCGAGGAAGTCGTGTTGTTTTGCAGACCCGCTGTGTTAGAACCGTCGATGCTGAAGCCACCATTGATATCAGCCCAGCCCCAACCATCTTTGGTGAATACCGTTCCAACGGCGACGCCACCAGCAGGGTTCGCCGACTTTCGTCGCCCGGTCAAGTAAAAGTTAGGACGACCAGCACCTTCCGCCACAATAATGGTATTCGATGTACCGTCAATGAATTGGGCCATCTTCACCCCAGCCGGGCCTCGACCCAAACCACCAAACAGCTCCCGCTGATTGATGCTCGGCAAGCCAGCCGAAACAATGAACCCATTACGCACAGCGTTGATGGAACCGTAGTCCGAGTATCCAAAGACTGGCTGGCCGTAAGTGATACCCAACGCATTGTACAACGCGGTGGTCGGAACATCGCGAACCTGCGGAGCCGAAGGGCACAAGTAACTTGGAATTGTTACTGTTGTCGCAGGGACGTTGACCTGATTCCACCAGCTCACATTGTGATTGAAGCGATCATAAAGTGGAGTTTGCTCCATGAACATCAAAATCATCTTCTGCCATGATTGTTCGAAGTTCGGAGTAGAGATGGCAATACGGCTCGGTGGCAAAACCTTGAAGGCACTTTCATAGTTCAGCAAAGCCAAACCGCACTGCTTCAAATTGTTACTGCACTGCATGCGACGAGCTGCTTCGCGGGCGGCTTGTACGGCAGGCAACAGAAGCCCAACCAAAATTCCAATGATCGCAATAACCACCAACAATTCCACCAGGGTGAATCCGTTTCTCTGTTTCACTTTCATTCCTCCACTTTCGCTTTCTGCCCAGTCGTTTCGCGGGCCAAAAAAAGATTTTATTCCGACTAAATGACTCAGCTCACTTCAACTCGAAACGTGGCAATGTATTCGTGTTGGAAGTGATCGTTACGTTAAACCCTGACGTCGCAGGGAATTGATACTTGTTGGGAAGTTTGTCAGGCCCGCTGTCTCCCTCGCCAGGGAGACTGAACGATACCTCATATTCACCGGCCGCGATTCCATCGAATGGTTCGCGCGTCGTCACGCGAAATTTGCCGTTTGTATCTGTCGTGCCCAGGCAAGAAATCCCAGCGGCCTCTGTTGGCCCCGAAACTGTTTTAGGATGAAACGAGACGATGCAGCCAACGGCGGGTTTACCTTTAAAGTAAACCTCACCTTCCACCGGAAACAGCGTTGTGTTGAAATCGCTCCCCCCACATCCCAGCAGTGTCAACAAGCTCGGCAAGAAGCAGAGTAAAAAACGAACTCGAGCTCGGACGTCCATCAGATTTTTAGACCTCAAGTGAGTTTGTCATCCTTCGACACGATTCACGCTTTGTCACACGCTCCGAAGTAGCTCGCCTCTTAACAATGTGTTAAGGGGCTGCGGTCAGGACGACGAAATGCTATGAATGATTTGTTAAGATATAGTGAAGGATTTGATATGATTGTGTTAAGGCCGAGATGCCACGGCTATTCAACACTTAAAAAGGTTGCTCATTCCCCTGAAAGGGCTGTTTCCGTCGGGGCATCGCGAAAGGGATGGCTTAAATCGGATTCAACGAGAGGCGAGTTAGCGCCTATTTTTCCCAAAAACGACTTCGAAGCGGCGAATCTGCCAGCATAAACCTATACCCAATACCCGACCAATCTGCTAAACCTCGCAGAAGCCCGTAACATGAGCCTCCATTTTGACCGCGCTCGGCAAGGATTCGTTAGAAGTGAGTGCCGGGTTGAGTTACTCTGGATTGCTGAATTAACCTGGAGTTCCGTAGGATCGCTCCGCTTTTTAAATGTTCCCCTGAGAACGAGCCTCGATGTCTTTTGAATTGGTCGTAACGCTTCTTGTCTTATTCGGATTACTGCTGGGCCTGCTGCAGGAACGGGTCAGTGCTGAAGTTGTCATGCTGATCGCACTCTTGGCATTAGTATTTACCGGCGTTGTGCCAATGAAGAAGGCGCTGGAAGGGTTTGCGAACGAGACCATCATTACTTTGGGGGCTTTGTTTGTTGTGGCTGCCGGCTTGCAGACGACGGGGGCGATTGAAACGTTGAATGCGCTTTTATTGGGACGGCCCAAAGTTGGAACGCCCATCTTCCGATTGATTGCACCTGTCGCGACATTGTCGGCTTTTATGAACAACACGCCCTTGGTCGCATTCTTTTTGCCGATCTTCGTTAATATTTCGAAGAAGATCAAAGTCTCTCCTTCTCAATTGTTGATCCCGCTTTCCTACGCCAGCATCCTCGGCGGGACTTGTACGTTGATCGGGACTAGCACCAACCTCACGGTCAACTCTGAATTGCTGCGTCGAGGAGATACAGGTTTTGGGATGTTTGAGCTTTCTTGGGTCGGTATTCCCGTCACGATTATTGGGCTACTCTATTTGAGTTTGTTTGCGAAACGCTTGTTGCCTAATAAGACGGATCTATTGGAATACGTCGAGACGCATCGACGCGAGTATACCGCAGAGTTGTTGGTGCAATCGGCATGTCCCTTGATTGGCAAGACCATTCGCCAAAGCGGATTGCGAGAATTGCCTGGTCTCTATTTATACGCGATTGAACGCAATAGCGAGCGATTGAGTCCTGTTTCGCCGAAGGAGACCATAGCGCTTGGCGATCTTTTGGTTTTTTCAGGTGTGATTTCGACAGTCGTAGATTTGCAAAAAATACGTGGCCTGATGCCCGTCGATCATCATGACACTGACATGGACGCTCAGGGCACGACCTGGTCGCTGGAGTCGATGGAAGGTGTTCAGCCTTCTGCTCCGCGAGCTGCTCCACGATCAGGTACGAAGCTGTGTGAAGTCGTTGTAGCACCAGGCTCGCCGTTGGTTGGACGCAGTGTGAAGGAAGCGGATTTCCGCGCTCGCTATGAAGCGTCGATCATTGCCGTATATCGTGCTGGAGAGAAACTATCGCAAAAAATCGGACAAATCATTTTGGCTCCAGGCGATAGTCTGCTGATCGATGCAGCAGAAGATTTTCCGAAGCGTTGGCGCAATTCGCTCGATTTCGTTTTGGTCAGCGGTCTCGATGATACTGCTCCCGTAGACCATCGCCGTGCTTGGATGGCGTTGGGGATCTTCTTTGCCGTCGTCTTCGGTATGACCCTTTTTTCCAAGATGTCTGCGATCGTTGCCGTTACGGGCGCGGTCATCATGTTGCTCAGCGGCTGTGTCAACACGCGACACGCTTATCGTCAGATTGAAATGTCTGTGTTGCTGTTGATTGCTGCTGCGCTAGGAGTCAGCTCGGCACTGGACTCAAGCGGAGCGGCGGAGTGGATTGCCAGCGGCTTGTTAGGTGTCGTAAAACAGTACGGACCTATCGCGGTCTTAGCGGCGGTTGTGCTCATCACTGGCTTGTTAACTGAATTGCTCAGCAACAATGCGACAGCCGCGTTGATGAGTGTTTTGGTCTACGCCATAGCCGAGCAAATGAATATGGATGTGCGGCCCTTGCTTATCGCGGTAACGCTAACCGCGTCCTACGGATTCGCCACTCCGATTGGCTATCAAACGAATTTGATGGTCTTGAATCCTGGCGGATACCGTTTCAAAGATTACTTGCGCATAGGTATTCCGATGGATATCATCTGTTGGACTATGACGATCTTGATCATCGCGACACTTTGGCCGTTGACCAAAGCGGTTTAAGCTGGCTCAATGGTCCCACTCTTACTGCTGACGTTTGCCAGTTTGGTTCCAAAGACCACCGGCTATGTTATAACAATCGACGAGTTCCTGGTTTCAGACGATGTTTTAAACGGTGTTTTAGACGGCCATTTTAACGATAAGCCTTAGAGGTTCAGCATGCATTATCTTCGCTGCAATATGGCAAACAAGTTGCGTTGGATCACGTCTTTATTCGGGATAATGCTGGTTCTGGAATTTGGCTCAGCCAAGCTCTTTGGCCAAGGTTCAACCGAGGTGGGCAAACGTCCCAACATTGTGCTGATTGTTTCGGACGATCAGCACTGGGAAGACTATGAATTTATGGGGCAAGAGCAACTGAAAACACCTAATCTCAACCGGCTGGCCCAGGAAAGTATACTCTATAAACGAGGTTATGTTCCCAGTTCGCTTTGTTGTCCGAGTCTAGCAACCATATTGACTGGCTTGTATCCGCATCAACACAAAATCACATGCAATGATCCGCCGATTCCGCCGGGGATCAAAGCGGGCCAATTTCATCGATCGGCTTCATTTCGAGATGGACGCCAGCGGATGAATGAATTTATGGAACAAGCGGATTCTTTGCCTCGATTGCTGCAGGATTTAGGATACCGCAGTTTACAAACCGGCAAATGGTGGCAGGGGCGTTTCACAAGCGGCGGTTTTACGGATGGTATGACTCAAGGAGATCGCCATGGCGATGCTGGGCTGGATATCGGGCGAAAATCGATGGCGCCGATTCGTGACTTTATTGCCGATTGTCAAAAAAATGATCAACCGTTCTTGGTATGGTATGCACCCTTTTTGCCTCATGCTCCCCACAATGCGCCCGAACAGATCGTAGCCCAAAGCAGACCGCGATGGAGACCAGGCGATGAAATAGCTCGCGGACCTTATCTCGCCTGTATCGAATGGTTTGACCAAACTATTGGCGAGCTGATGAGTATTCTGGATGAAGCTAAAGTCGATGAAAACACACTAATCATTTACGTTACCGATAATGGTTGGATTTGTGGTGATCGCTTGAATCAATATGGTCCCCGCTCGAAACAAAGTCCTTATGATGGTGGTGTTCGCACACCCATAATGATTCGTTGGAAAGGAAAGCTTTCCCCTGCAGAGTCCAGTGCCGCGGTATCATCGATCGACATTGCACCAACGGTTCTAAAAGCTGTAGGGCTCAGCCCAACTGCCGAAATGCAAGGGATCGATTTGTTGGACCAAGTTGCGGTGCAAAATAGACCGGCTATTTTCGGCGAATGTTTTACCCATAATGCGGTCGATATCGATAACCCTGCCGCCAATCTTCGCTGGCGTTGGATGATTCAGGATGGCAAGAAGCTGATTGTCCCCGCCGAACAGAATGAAGCCAAGGGAACAATCGAACTTTTTGATATTGTCCATGATCCGTACGAAACCAAGGATATCTCCGCAGCTCAATCGTCCGTGGTGACGGAACTGAAATCAAAACTGGATCAGTGGTGGGATGGAAAGGTTAAACAATAAAAACTGCAGGGGCTTGGGCTTCAGTTGACCGAAAGTATTAACCGCGATTGAGATAATTGATAACGACTAATGCATCGGTTGCATTTAGATATGAATCGCCGTTGGTGTCGGTTGCATGGCTGGGATAAGCCGTGTTCGATGTCGGTTCGCCCAGACTCTGGACACCGGTTCGATTTAATTGATTGATGATCACCAGTGCGTCCATCGCATTGACCAAGCGATCGCGATTGACATCGACGTGATTCTCCGCATTGGTCCACCACGACCTACGACGAAAATTTATTTCAAGTCCCGCATCGTTGGTTTGCAAATCAATTGCCACTGAACGCTCGCCGATCGTGAGCATCGTACTTGCCAAAAGTCGATTTTCTTGATCATAAAAATTGACGCGATGTCTTCCACCCGCTACAGCTAGTGAATAGATTCCCTGAGCATTCGTCGTGGTTGATAACTCTCCGGTCTCAATTCGAATTCCTGTCATTCCCTCATTCGCATCGAAAAGATCGTTGTTGTTTCGATCCTCATAAACGACTCCCGTGATGAATCGCTCACCCTCTCGTCTACCGGCGACATGCAGCGCCCAGTAATGATCGAACGTCGCTTCAGAATCGGTGGCACATCCAATTCCAATTTCCGTGGATAGCACGCTGGAGTCTTCGGATGGAAAGAGTTGAGCCCGAGCGGTGTCATTTTTAAGAATATCCGCAAGCAGCGTATCCGGTTCGGAAAAAGTCTCACCGGCGAAAATTGACTCTACGTCGTTGCGATCATTAGGTAGTGATTGAGGCAAAGGATAACCTTGATCGCGGACCATTTTGTTTGGCCAACGCGAATCGACCTCGCTTTGATGGGCAAAGTAGTTGTACCCACTCATTTCCATCGCGTGCGCCTGGGCTGAATCCCGCAGGTGAGCATTCCAAGCTAACGGAGCTAATGTCTGGCGAACCAAACTCGAAGAGGAGAGCGACAAGCGTGCTAGGCCCTCTGTAGACAAACTCCTAAGTAGATTGATCCTCCACCAGAGCTCCACGGCGTCTTGAACGCCAACCGCCAAACAGCGGCTCTCAAGTGTTTCGATTTCTAAAGCGGGACGGTCTGACATACTGAGAGCTTTAAGACGGCGAGGAAAAGATGGGTCGAAAAAAGATTTTGTTTTCGATAGCGGTCAAGTCGGATTTGACCAGTCGGCGATCCCCCTAAGCCTACTAAACTGGGGCTAAGATCCCAGTAATTCAGAGGAGTTTGGAAAAGGTTAACGATTGAAAGGGCTCTTGTCAAAAAATTACGATTGTATCTCGTTCTCCGGATTTCGCGATTGTTTCGAGAAAGACAACCGATGAACCTCTCGGCTTTCAGGGCGATGCGGCACCGAAAGGAAGCGAGATGATGATTCGCCAATTAGGATTCCTCTGTGTTGGGCTCGGGCTTTGCTTAATCGGGGCCAACGAAAATGAAGCGTTGGGTGAGGATTTTCAGCGAGTTGAAACCTTCGTGGCTCCAGCGGTTTCCAAAGGTTGGTACAGCGGTTTTGATATCGTAATCGCAAAACCGCTCTATTCCAACAATCTGGGTTTGAGTGAAAGTATTCAACCGAGCAGCCAACAAATCTCGATTGAAAATGTCGAGTTCGATTATGATTACCAGTCCAGTCCGCGGGTATGGATTGGTTATCAATCTTCGAGCCAACTTGGGCTTCGCGCGACCTGGTGGCAACTGGCGAATCAAGCCAATGAAATTTCCCGAACGCCATCTGTTTCAGGCTTTGGAAGTATCGAGCATCCTGGTTTCGGCGATATCGATATCTCTGCGATCACTCCGAATGAATCGATGATTGCCAATGCGAATCTCGATGTTTACGCAATTGATTTGGAGATAACTCGCAGCGCTGATTTGGGGCCGGGACAAATACTCATCGGAAGCGGCATTCGCTTCGCAGCGCTCGAACAAAATTACTCTGCCCAATTATTGAATTCCAATTCCGCGATCGCCGGTGCAATCGACTACCGACAGCAGGTGCGCGGTATTGGTCCAACTGTATCCAGTTCATTTTCGCGTTCCCTAACAAGTCGCTGGAGTTGGTTCGCAGGGGGACGAGGCTCACTCTTGGTAGGAGAAGGTAAAGAGCGATTAGATGCTGGAGAGGATCTCGATTTTGCCAATCCTCAACGCACCCGCGAAACCAGTTTTCGTGACCAGTTACTGCCGATTCTGGACTTGCAATTGGGAAGTTCCATGCAGTTACCTTGTGTGGGAGTTTTGCAGCCTATGGTTCGAGGCGGTTGGGAAGCCAGTTGGTGGGGCGATGTCGGTAACAATTCGGGTGGGGCAAGCGATCTTGGGTTCGTCGGATTCTTTGTCGGTTGCGAGGCCACTTGGTAAGGCCCGGGGAAAAGCCTGAATCCTTTTGCAGTGCCCACCAACTGAGTTCGGTGGCATCTGAGTTCGGTGGCATCTGAGTTCAATGCTAACCCGACACCACCGCCAATGGTCTCATTCAGCCCTAAATCTCTGGGGATTCCATGAATTTATGGTCGAAATTGAGGGATTCTTTTGCTGGATGTGTTCCCAAGCCATCAGCTCTCAACAATAATCCCAAAACAGAAATCCCAGAGCAGAGTTGGACGCTGCTTCGGTCCAGCTAGAAACGCGAAATATGCCCCAGCGGCCGCTGCATCGATTGCGGCCGAAATGATCGCGGTTTGTATCGTCCTGATTCCATCAACCCCACTCCGTATTACACATTCATGGCGATTCGCATTCAGTGCTCCGCTTGCAACAAAACGCTACAGGTTGCAGATACTGCCGCAGGCAAAAAAGCTCGTTGTCCCTCTTGTCAAACGCTGAACGATGTTCCGTCTGCCTCTTCACCCGTCGCCCCATCACCGGCGGCACCGGTTCGCTCGCCCGCCAAGCCCGTCCAAAATCCAGTGCCCACCTCAACACCGAAGCCTCCCGCAGCGGCCGCTGCGTCAGGGGCTGCAGCAACTCCGGCGAATCCTAAGCCGGACACCATGTTGATCACCTGCGCGAATTGCAAGAAGCAAAGCCGAGCCCCGAAAACGCTCGCGGGCAAAACGGTGCAATGTCCTAGTTGTAAAGCGAAGATCGTGGTGCCTGGCGGTAATCCGACGGCTAAGCCTTCTCAGGGTACGTCGCAGGGCGCTGCGCCGAAGGCTAAGCCAGCCTCCAGCGGAAGTGTCGATATTTTCGCTTCTGTTCCGAGTTCTCCCTCCGCGTCCTCCAATGATATTTTTGGATCTCTGCCTGCAGCGCCAAGTTATGATTCGTTTGGTGGATCCGATCAGGGAAATAATTCGCTTTGGAATGAAATTGGAGATCAATCGGGCGGAGGAGGTTGGCAAGCAATGCCAGCCGCTTCGACACCGGCGAACCAAGGCAATCCTTACGCATCCGGTTATGGTGGCGGCTACAGCGGCGGTGGATATTCAGCGCCAGCGAGGTCCTCGGCTCGCAGTCCAGCAGTTTATATTATCTGCGGTATTGGAATATCCTTGTGGGGATTTTTGTCTGTGATCAGTTCCCTATGGATGCTTGGAGTATTAGTCCTACTGGTTTCCAATATGGATCCTAGGGGAGTGTTTTGGGACCGCGTTGCGCTAAACGCTATCGGTTGTGTTCTCGGCCTGATTTTTGGCGGCATTCAGCTTTTTGGCGGTATCTCCATGGCGATGCGTAAGAATCTTGCATTTGCCAAAACAACCGCTGTGGTTTGTACCATTCCATGTTTCGGGGGATTGTGTTTCCCTTTTGGTATTTGGGCGCTGGTGCTCCTATTTTCTGGTTCGTCGGGGCGCGACTTCCGCGATTGAGCCCCAGAAACTTTCCCTAACACCGTGGCTGACGCCAAAGCGGCTACTGGTCTGACAGGCTCGATGGGCTGGGCCGTTTATTTTACGTCCCGCAAAAAGTTTGATAACAACCTTGGCTTGCGGGAGCAGGCTGTCGGTACTCTTCGAATTCTGGGCGGTCCCCATAAGGGTTCGTGACAGCGAGCAGCAATTGCTCAAGCACACTTAATTCATCGCTTTGCTCA
>JBIKMB010000405.1:0-3152 GCA_044359485.1 Pirellulaceae bacterium
TCATTGAGAACAGTCCCGGCATCAATGGTTTGATGTTTGGTGCCGATGGGAAATTGTATGGATGCCAGAGTGGGAAGAAACAGATTGTGCGGTTCGATGAATCGGGCCGCGAAGAGATTATTGCGGATAATGCACCCTGTAATGATTTATGCGTAATGCAAAATGGTTTGTATTACACCGATCCGGATAACAAAAAAATCTGGTGGTTGGGTTTCGATGGAAATCGAAAAGTGGTGGATGAGGGCGTCAATTTCGCCAACGGTATTATCGCTTCTCCAGACCAAACGTTGCTGCACGTTGCCGATACACGTGGAAAATTTCTCTATAGTTATCAAATACAAGCCGACCAAACATTGGCTGCAAAACAAACCTATGGATGGCTGCATGAGCCCGATGACCAGAACGATAGCGGCGCCGACGGTTTGACCATGGATCAAGAGGGGCGTTTATACGTGGCGACACGATTGGGTATTCAAGTGATGGATCAGTTAGGACGTTGCAATATCATACTGGCCAAACCGCAGCCATCCTGGATTGCCAATGTTGCCTTCGGTGGAGCGGAGATGAATGTGCTTTATGTGACGGCCGCTGATAAGGTCTATTCTCGCAAGTTGAATACGAAGGGTGTCGTGCCGTGGCAAAATCCTGTCACGCCTCCCAAGCCAGGACTATAGCTGGCAGCCGTACTAAAATTTTTAGGGTGCTATTTTACGGAGCGTTCGTAAAGTCGCATCGCACCAAAAGATCAGCTGGGTGAGGGGGGGCGGAAATTCGTATTCAATTAGGCGCGAATTCCCCCCCCGATTTCTCTGATTTTCGGCAAAAATCGTTCTCTGCCGACGGCGCATGGCAACTGTATGCTGGCCAAATCCCATGTTAAAATTTGATTGCAATTTCGCGATATTTTTACAAGCTTGCAAAGGACTCATCATGAAGCGTTCTGTTTTTCGCTCTCTACTTCTTGCCGGTGCCCTGTTGATTTCTGGGGGGGCTTTCGCATCGCGATCTACCGCTGATGAAGGAATGTGGCTGTACAACAACCTGCCTCTGGAAATGCTCGAAAAGAAATATGGTTTCAAGCCGACTGCCCAGTGGGCGGATCACTTGATGAAATCGAGCGTGCGATTCAATTCGGGTGGATCGGGCTCGTTTGTTTCGAGCAATGGGTTGGTATTGACCAATCACCATGTGGCCAGCGATGTTCTTTTCAAGCTTTCGACGGCCGACAAGAATCTTTTGGAAGAAGGTTTTCTGGCCAAAACCAATGCCGAAGAATTGAAGGCGCCAGATCTCGAACTGAATCAGTTGGTATCGATTCAAGACGTTACCGATCGAATCAATTCAGTGGTCAAGGAGGGTATGAGCCCGGCGGACGCATCGAAGGCGCGTCAGGCGGAGATGGCTCGCGTTGAGAAAGAGTCGAGCGACAAATCGGGTTTGCGCTGCGATATTGTCACGCTTTACGGTGGTGCTCGTTATCATCTATACAGTTACAAAAAATATACGGACGTGCGATTGGTTTGGGCTCCCGAAACAAAGTCGGCGTTCTTTGGTGGCGATGCGGATAATTTTGAATATCCACGCTACTGCCTCGATACGACGATTTTGCGTGTCTATGAAAATGACAAGCCAGCGGTGATCGAGAATTACCTCAAAGTCGATGCTGATGGTGCAGCCGAGGACGAGTTGGTTTTTGTATCGGGTCATCCTGGCCGAACACGCCGCATCTACACGGTCGATGCACTTCGCTATCAACGCGATCAGCGTTTACCGAAGACCTTAGATCTTTTGCGTCGCAAAGAAGTTCTGTTACAGCAATATGGATTTGGTGGTGATGAACAGGTTCGTCGGGCGCGAGACGAGATGTTCGGTATTCAAAATTCTCGCAAGGCATATACGGGCATGATCGGCGGCTTGCAGAATCCATCGTATATCGCCTCAAAGGTTAAGTACGAAGCCGAGATGCAGAAGAAGATCGCTGCCGATCCAAAGCTTTCCAAATATGCAGATGCCTGGAAACGAGTGGCAGAGGTGCAGCAGAAACGGCAAGCTTTGAGTGGTCAGGATGTGACGCTCCGCAGTGGCATTTATGGTATCGCACAGGAACTTGTGCTGATGGCAGCCGAAGATAGCAAGCCGAGCGAAGAGCGACTGCGGGAGTATCGCGACAGCAATCGCGAATCGCTGTTGCAACAGCTCTATTCGCCCGCTCCGATGTATGACGATTTAGAACGCGTGCAGTTAGCTGATGAGTTAGCAAGACTCTCGGAAACTCGCGGGGGGGATGATCCGTTGGTCTTGGCTGCCCTGGGGGGGAAAGGTCCGCGTGAGCGCGCATCGGAATTGATCGCTGGCACAAAACTTTTTGATGTGGAAGCCCGTAAGGGAGTTGTTGCTGCCGGTGCGAAAGGCATTGAAAGCTCGAGCGATCCATTGATTCAATTGGCTAAAGCCTTGGATAGCGAATATCGACGCCTGCGCAAGTTGACTGAGGAATTGGATGAAGTCGAACGTCAGGCTTATGCACAAATCACCGAAGCGAGGTTTGCGCTGGAAGGAACTTCCGTTTACCCGGATGCCACCTTTACGTTGCGATTGGCGTTTGGACCTGTCAAAGGATACGAAGTCGACGGAAAGAAGATTCCCTACACAACGACGATCGGAGGAGCCTTTGAACATGAAAAAACGCATGGTGCCAAAGATCCCTGGATTTTGCCTGATTCATGGAAAAAGGCAAAAGACAAACTGAATCCCAATACCCCATTCAATTTTGTCTGCACTGCCGACATTATCGGTGGCAATTCGGGTAGTCCCGTTGTGAATGGTAATGGGGAGTTGGTTGGAATTATTTTCGACGGCAATATCCAAAGCTTGACAGCAGATTTTTATTACAGCGACGACGTGGGCCGAGCTGTATCGGTTCATATTGCCGGACTGTTGGAATCCTTGGACAAGATCTATGACGCCAAGTTCTTGGCAGAGCAGATGGGCAAATAGTTGGATCGCCGAATTGGCAGGCCAGTATTTTTTGATGGCAAATTTACTGGCACTGCCGATTTTAATTCAGTAATTTTAATTCAGTATACGTACAATTGTACGTGTCGGCGTTACTTCAGGTGTTTATCAAACCAGTTCAGCGTGCCATCCATCAC
>JBIKMB010000406.1:0-3143 GCA_044359485.1 Pirellulaceae bacterium
TGGCGAGTCGTCCAGTGAGTCGCCAGAGTCGTCCGCGAAACCTCGTTTTTCCAGGGAAAACATGTGGTTTTGTAGCGGAGGTGCAGGATTCGAACTAGGTGAGTTCGAATCGTAGTAGAATTAATTGCCGAAACAGAGATGTCGGGAATGCTCGCGTCGTCCCTCGATACAGGATGATTAGGCCGAAACAGCCTATCACTCCATAAAATCCTTGATCGGCTCGCATGTGCTTGATATCATTCAACTTCGGATCGAGGCTAACTTGCGTGATAGGCTGCGTTGGTGCAGTCTACAGGGTTTAGACTGATCGATATCAAGACAAGTTATAACGCCAGTATGTCATTTATGCCTAATTCTGACACTACAAAACACCGGGTGGTTTAAGACTATGCCGAATGAAATACGCCACTTTGATTTCTTGGGTCCGTGGTGGGCAACAGACGGTGACAGTGGGCCTTGGGAGCAACGTTTTCTGAATAAACTGCAGACTCAAGTCGGGCCCGAGCATGTCATGTACGGGTTGCCAGTGCGCATCGTTGGCAGTTACGGAGGCTCCCAAGCATTGCTCTTTGAGATTCTTGACGGCACTGGAAGGCTTGCTGTTATCGGTGTGACGTGGGAGAGTTTTGAGCATTCTTTCTCTCTTCTTGATACCACCATCTATCCAAACTTTGAGGCATTTAAGACCCAAAGGATGAGCCCAGATCATGAACAGTATCTGGCAAAGAAACCAGCCCATAAAATACTTATTGACGCCGCTGAAGAAGGCAACCTCGACCTGATTCGCAAAATGGTTGAAATGGGTGTGGACGTTGACGCGTTTGATTTTCCGACCGGCACCGCTTTAAGCGCTGCCGCTGAGAATAATCAGATCGAAACGGCAAAGCTTCTCATTGAACTGGGAGCTGACTTGGAAAAAACAGATGACTCTCCCATGCCGATGACGGCCTTGTTCAAAGCGGTCAGCGAAGGGCATTACGAGATGGCTCGTCTTCTTTTGGAAAACAAAGCCGACCCGAACGCAATGTTCCTTACTCGGTCGTCGAAACCAAGAAACTGCCTTGAGTTCTTGAAGAGCCGGAAATTGGAGAACACGCCGCTCTACAAACTGCTATTGAATCATGGGGCAGAGTTTCCAACGTACCGCAAGTTGGTCGAAAAATACCCCGAAAAGACCGCCTACATCGTTGAGGCAGTCGTTTCCGCACAGCACTTCGATGACGCCATCGAACTAACTACCTACTTGATTGAAAAACATCCAAATTCGACTCTGCATTACCAGAGAGGCGTTGCCTATGACATGACCAACAAACCCATGGCTGCTCTTTCCGACTTCGATGCTGCAATTGCCTTGAATGCTGCGAACTATCAGGCCCTCTACAGCCGGGCTCTCGTACAACGAAAACTAGGCCGATTGCAAGCTTGTGTCGCTGACCTTGAAGCCGCCGTTAATGTAAATCCGTCCGACTACATTTCCGTTAACGCGTTGGCCGGAACTCTTCTGCGATCCGAAAACGAGGCGACGCAAAACTGGGAACGTTCCGTCAATCTCGCTACCGAAGCATGCAAATTGTCTGATTGGAACGACGCAGTGTGTATCGCAACGCTGGCGGATGCATTTCGAAAAATCGGCAACGAAAGCGGGGCAGTCGAGATGGATCTAAAGGCTGCTGAACTACGAGAGCGTGAGGCTCTTCTGTAGTGCAAATGACGTTAAGCGAGGTTTGTGCGTATTTACACATTGGAGCGGAAGGCAAGAATGAACCTCTGGTGCAACAGAACCATTGGTCAGGTCGGTTTTAAATTGTCGCATCTAACGCCTTCTCACGGATGCGACACACTCACCCCTCCACCATCACCCTCTCCGCCCCAGCTGCTTTAGCAAAATCATCCTCGGTCACCAGCAAGTAACTTTGCTGGGCGATGCGTGGTGAGTTGCCAAGCCAGGAACAGACAACGTGAAGCGGGAACTCGCGTTGCAGTTCCGTTTGCCTGCTGGCTCGCATCGAATGAAACAATCGTGGCCAACCCGAGACGCCGGCGCGGCGCAGGAGGCGCGTCATCTCGCTGCGTAGGTTGGCATTCTTCCAACCCATCGCCGTGTTGGCTGCAGCTCGGTACTGCGGTGCGGCGACCACGTATTCGCTCTTGTCCCCGAAGATCTCGAACGCTTCGTCGAGGATCGGACGCAGCTCCGGAAAGATTGGACAGCTACGAATCCCACGACCTTCGTGGTGCTCGACCTTTGGCTCCGGGATACTCATCCGGTTCATCTCCCAATCAAGGTCCTCCCATCTCAGCGACAACGTTTCCGAGGGTGTCCTAAGCCCACCATAGCGACTCAGGCCTAAGATCACTTGCCAGACGGGGTTGGCTTTCTTCATCAGCTTGTCGACCACTTCGCGGGGGACAAACTCGTTGACCTTCACCGAACTCTTCTGAGTCTTTACCTTGCAGAACGGATTTTCGTCAATGATCTTCCAGTCGACCGCATCGTGCATGAATTGCCGCGCAAACTGGATCCGTTTGTGGATCGTGGTCGTGGCCATCCCTCTGGCTTTGAGCTTCTCGTGAAACTCTTTGGCGTGGCCTGCGGTGATCTGGTTGATCCTGATCCCCTCGGGCATGAACTCTTTAAGGTTCGCAACCACCTGTTTCCATACCGCAACCGTGGCCGGTTTGCGGCTGGCTCCATGGCGCTCGATGTAGTCGTCTAGGAACTCCTCCATCGACATGCACCTGCGATCGATTTGGATCTTTCCCGAAGGTATCAAATCGAGCCGTTCAAGCTTCTCGCGAATTGTCGGCGATTCCGAGAGCCAACGGGCATCGTCACGATCGATCGCGTTCCCAAGGATTCTAGCTGCGAGCATGCTCTCGACGCGTCGCTGCACCCCTTCGGCATCGCGCTCGGAAACTTTGCCGATATAGAGCACCCTTCGCTTGCGATTCTCATCGAAGTACAGAATCCGCCTGTTCCCAGATTTGTCGGTCGAAATAGAAGCCATCGTTTCAATCTCCTGTCAGTTGGTCGCCTGAAATACCCGTGACTTGCGTCACCCTCGGCGGCCATTGGCTGGAGTGTCGTTCCCGATCAGTTTTCGCTCCAGGAACGCTTGGATGTCTGAGACGCGGTAGCGAAT
>JBIKMB010000192.1:0-11026 GCA_044359485.1 Pirellulaceae bacterium
ACGGGTTAAACGATTTCGCCGCATGGCACGCGATGGCACCATCACGCTCTACAGTTCAGGTTCGACGTTGAGCGTGTACCCAGGATCCCTAGCCTGTCGGCAACGGGTTAAACGATTTCGCCGCATGGCACGCGATGGCACCATCACGCTCTACAGTTCAGCTTCGACGTTGAGCGTGTACCCAGGATCCCTAGCCTGTCGGCAACGGGTTAAACGATTTTCGATTCTTGAGCCTGCAATTCAAACCCCATCAAAATCAAAAACAGGCTCTACAAATAGGCCGCATGTCTCAGCATTTATCAGACTCTCAATTCCGAACCGCCCATGAAATTAGTCCTGCGAAAAACTTCCGCATGTTAGGACTTATCCAGCAACACCTAGACGAATTCAGCTACGCATTCTCTGAAATTCGATATTGAACCTTTTGCCTGATAAATCGTATCATAGTAGTATTAGAGAAGCGTAGCACCATTGTCAGCAGAGATTCGTTACTGCTCTAAATAGCGTTGGTATTCTCAAGGATTCCCAATTCCCTTCGGTGTCTATCAGGCGGTTAAGTCATGATTTCACAGTGGAAAAAGCTGATTAGCCTATTTCTGCTGCTGCTCTTATCCGGTCACTCAACCCTGCAAGCCGTCTGTCCATGCTGTACCATCCACGCAATCCTCTCAACTCTCCGGTCGGTCAACCTGCAAACGGAGCCAACTTGCTGCCAGCAGCACTCCGCAACAGTTCCTGAACTGCATTCGTCCTGCTGCCAAACACAAATACCACTATCTAGCGATCCCCACGAGGAGGACGAAACTCTTCCATGCAAAGATTCCAGTGATTGTGCCTGCTGCGTTGAAAAGCCATCTTTTACCAATTCGGGATCATCGCCAGAAAAATTTTCTTTCGCCTTCTATGGCATTACCTTTGAATTGCCTTCCTCTGTGGCAATCCGAAATCTCTTATTTGACATTCCGCATGTCGCCCCATTACCGCTCCAGCGGAGATTGGCGCTCATTGCCTTCTGGCGAAATTGAACTCCATCGAATTCAGGTCATTTTCCTTTTCTGAATTTCGTTTCTTGGAGATATTTCAATGTTTACTAAAAGTGTTCTGGGTTTGTTGATCTTGGTTGGTATCGTAGCTGGCGTTGCCTATAGCAGATCAGGAGCGACTCCAGTGTCAGCCCCTGAATCATGCTGTGCGGATTGCAACTGCACACCGGAAGCCTGCGCTTCAGGTAACTGCGATTCGGCTTGCTGCGAAAAGAAGTCGTGCTGCGCCGAAGGCTGCGAAAATTGCCCCAGCGGCAAAGCGGCTACAACCCCAGCGAAAGAAGGCTGCACCGAGGGAAGCTGCTGTGCAGACAAAACCTAACATCTAAATTCTGAAGTTTTCCTGTCGCGAGTGCTATCCCTTGGCGGATGCACTCGCGACTGATGTGTTAAGCAATTCCTGTTATTGGCGGCGTGATATCGCCATCGAGCCATTCAATTCCGAAAAACAAAAGTGGAACTTCTATCGTTGAAGTCAGGACTTGCGGCAACCGATTTTTCCCTTTTCTATCTCGGCTCAGGCAAACAGCTCAAAACGACTTGCGCGTAAACGCGGTGGCCATAGTCATTGGGATGATTTAAACCATTGCCTGTCATGTCGAGAAAATGTTTTTGTTGGTTGTATAGGCTCCAAACGGCTGTCACATCCGCAAATGCGACGCCTTCTGCTGCAAAAGATTTCATCTCATGCCTATACAGATCAAACATGTCGCGCGGCGTATGAATCCATTCGGGATTACCCAGCATCGGCGAGACGATAATGACCTCGCAATCTGACCTGTAGGCTTTGATGCGTTGCAGCATTTCAGAAAGCTTAGCGGCGAACCATTTTGGATCTCTCCGTCCTACATCATTCATGCCATACGCAATAATAACGAGATTGGGTTGAGCCTTTAAAAGATTCTCCAGGTCGTCTAATCCATTTGCGACACTCCAGCCTGGCACAGAACGATTGGAAAGATCAACTTGAATTCCAAAATCATGTTCTAACTGAGCGGCTACTAATTCGGGATATCCAAACTGATTCGGAATTGCTTGTGTTGTAGACGAGGCGTCTAGGCCTGTCGAAATACTATCGCCTGAAATAGCCATTCGAATCGGCTCTCCGCTCATCAACCGTTTTAAAGTATTTGGGAGCCGCCCAAACGCGAAAGCATTTTTCGCCAGTTGGCTTGATTCGTCGCGGCGTTTATAAGTGATTTCAATATTGCGATCATGAAACCAACGGCCAGGTGCATACAATAGATTCTGCTCTGGGTTGCCGGCACGATGTCGATAGCTCTGGGGAGAGCCGGAGGGTTTGAATAAATCGGACTCCGCGATGGCTGGAATACCGTTAATGTTTCGGAAGATAAGCTTCAGCCCCTGAGCATCGACTGAGAAATCCTTATCGAGCTGGAACGACACAGTGCGGTTGGCAGATCGAACCTCTAGAATCTCTGCTGCAGAAAAAGCGAGCCGAGCTGTCGCTTCTTGACTACCTTCGGAGGTCCGCAAAACACTGCTTTCACTCCAAACGATCGGATCGCTCCAACCATACGTTCGCAATTTTAACTCGTCGAGATCCGCGTGTACTGCCCAATGCTGTGGCGCATTTCGCGTTAAGTCGTGATAAAGAGTCATGACCCAATACTTGGCCGCGTTGATTTGACCCACTTCGGAAAAATGTCTCCGGCTACCAGGACCACCTCTATTCTGACCTCCCAATCGATCCGTATCGGGCCCTGCTTCGAATCCATGTTCTCTAACTAAAATGTCATAAGCAACACGGATTGCGTGTTCATGTTGTGGATCGATATAAACCGTTGGATGCAATGTGGACTTAGCGATCCACCAACGGGGCGTCGGTTTCTCTGCTGCAAAAAAGGAGTCGCGAATTTGGATCAAATTCTGCACGTACTTTTCTGTAGGGCGTTTATCGATAACGTCCGATTCACCCTGCTGCCATAGTACACCGCGAAACTTCTGAAGTTTACCGCATGCTTCCACCAAATTTTTATGCAATGCACCACCTGGCAACCATTGCTCCGAACTTGTCCCGCCGTAAGCAACGTTTACGAACGCAACCGGTACATCCAACAACCTTACCAGTTCATCGCCGACCAGCGGCCAGATTGAACCATCTTTAGTCCCATCAACGACCGGTTGTGGATCATGTGCGATACGCCAGGCTTTGGAACTATGATCCCAACAGACGACCCGTTGCTTTGGATCTTTGACCTCAAAAAGTTTGTCATTGCAATTCGTCGCATACGACTGCCCTGCCACCACGAAAATCTCTCCAATCCCAAATGCTTCGCTCGTTCCCTCAGCAACCACCGCACTTGCCTTCCGCAACCTCAATTGGACCGAATACCAACCTCCGGCCGGTACAGCTAATCGGCAGTAGAGCTCATTATTTTTTCTCTGCAGCTCGCTCACTTTCCAGTCAGTAACGACACTTGCATCTTGTTCTAATATTCGCACTTCTGCTCGATCAAAATCAGCTCCGGCCGCCTCCACTTTCATTTCAACATATCCAAACCCACGCACCTCCCCCGCTGCCCGGTTCACATAATCGAGCTGGGGTACCCAATATTCCCTTTGGATCACCTCATGCTTAGAGGGACCGTACAATCGAAGCGTCGATTGGGCAAAAGCCATCGGTGAAACTTGAGCTGTCAAAACAGCACAAAAAAGGAAAATGAGATAAAACTGTTTCTGCATATTCGAGTTCCCATATCTTGCGACCGGAGCCTGATTCTTTCATCATCTAACTAGACAGCCCTCAACTTGCTTCCACTCGGCAATTCAAATCGAGTCCGAGCAACATGAGGCGAATGAGGTTTGACCGATCCGCATGCTTGCTCGTAGGAATCCCAAGATGTTTTCTGCTCAGCCGCTATTCTCAAGGTTGATATTCTCAAGTTTAAGCTCATTTCTGCTGTGCGTTTGCATGTCGTTGCCATGTAGGGCTCAGACAGTAGAACAAAATTCGGATGAGCTCGGATTCCGCCATCTTTTTAACGGGAAGGATTTGGAAGGCTGGCAGGGTGCCGTGGATGGTTATTTTGTAGAGAATGGCGAACTGGTATGCAAGCAAGGCTCCGGCGGAGTTTTGTTCACTCGCGAAGAATTTTCAGATTTCGAAGCCCGCTTTGAGTTTCTGTTACCCCCGGGCGGAAACAATGGTCTAGCCATTCGCTATCCGGGCGAAGGCCGAGCATCGGTAGATGCAATGTGTGAAATTCAAATCCTCGATGACGAGGCAGAAAAATACAAGACGCTCGATTCCCGACAATATACAGGAGCCGTTTATGGCATGATCGCGCCGAAACGAGGTCACCTCAAGCCAATCGGTGAATGGAATGAGATGTGGGTTAAAGTGAGGGGATCCACAATTACAGTGCGTCTCAATGGAACAGAAATCCTTGATGGCGACGTCGCCAAGGTCACTGAGTTTAAAGATGACCAAGCTCATCCTGGAAAAGATCGCAAGCAAGGATACTTTGGATTCGCGGGGCACAATGACCCTGTACGGTTTCGCAATATTCGGTTGAAACCACTCGCGAACGTTGAAGTGTGTAAATTTTCGCTGGATGTCACGATTCCCAACGATCACCGCTGCATGGGAATTCTGCCGACGAAATCCAAGAAAGTCGTTGATCCCTTGTACGTTCATGGTTTTGCCTTATTCAGTTCTGAAAAACCAGTCGCTGTGGTAGCCGTTGATTGGTGTGAGATACGCAATGCTTCGTATGATTTATGGCGTGATACCATCGCCCAATCAATCGGTACGACGCGCGAGCGAGTGATCTTATCCTCGTTACATCAACATGATGCGCCCGTCGTGGATCATGATGCCAGCCACTTGCTCGACCAAGTAGGCTTGACTAACGAATTATTCAACGCCGAATTTCATGCCGATGTCATGCAGCGATTGCGTGAAACCATTCAACAGTCGGTAGAGCGTCGCACAACCGTAACGCATATAGGTTATGCGGAAACCCCAGTGATCGATGTTGCCTCCAATCGAAAAATGATCCATGCCGACGGCAAAATCCATTTTTCACGGGGCAGCAGCAGCGGAAGAGAAGCGGTTTTCAAAGATGCTCCTTCCGGTTTGATCGATGAAAAAATGCGCACCTTAAGCCTTTGGAATAATGACCAATGTTTAGTCGAATACCACGCTTATGCAACGCATCCGATGAGTTATTACGGGCGAGGCGAAGTGACCAGTGATTTTGTCGGATTAGCACGACAGCGGAGGCAACGCGATGACGTAAAGACGCTGCAAATATACGCTTCCGGTTGCAGCGGTGACGTGACAGCTGGAAAGTTCAACGATGGTACTCCGCAAGCCAGAGAGCAACTGACACAAAAAATCTATAATGCGATGGTAACGGCCAGATCTCACACTAAACGCATCAAAGCTGAAGAAATTCGATTCCACTCAACGAATCTTGAGATACCCTATACTTCCAATCCAGCGTTGCAAAAAGATCGCTTGCAGGCCGAACTTGCCGATAAGACACTTGCCACGGAGAAGCGAATCTTGGCTGCGATGGGACTAGCTTCCCTGAATCGCAACGCGAAAAATCAGCCGATCGATTTTCCATGTCTAGATTTAGGCCCGACTAGGCTCGTCCTTTTCCCCGGGGAATCCTTCGTGGGCTATCAGCTTATCGCGCAGGAGTATTCCCCAATAAAGCCCGTGATTCCCATCGGCTATGGCGAGTGCTGGACGGGTTATGTTCCAACCGATGAGGCCTTTCGAGACGGTTTTGATGAATCTTGGTTATGGGCCGGAACCGGTTCAGAAAGCGCGATCCGACAAGCTTTGGGACGTGTGCTCAAACCCTAAGGAGGTTTAACTCTCTCGTGTTGTTTCAATCCGCTGGCGTGTAGCTCTCGCTGCGAACTCTCGCCATGAAGTGGTGTTGGCTGTTGAAGTCCAACCCAAATGGGCTTGGCGGTCTCTTTTTGGAGCGTTTCCCGGTCGGCAGTAAGTTGCCTCGGAAAATGCTGGCGAACTTTCGATGAGGCCGTTTCGAGACATAAGCTCACTCCATTTTTTCAACACCTCTCCGCCTCTTGCAACTTGCTCAACCCTCCGCTACTATTCCTTTGTATAGTTCTTCATGGATAAAGAAATTTTGGCTAAGGCGTGCCAGCGATGAATCGTACTACGAATCTTTCGACGAATCCACAACTCGAGTTGGCCTATCAATACATTTGCAACACCGACAAGCATTTATTTTTGACGGGTAAAGCGGGAAGTGGAAAAACCACGTTTTTGCATAGGATTCGCGAATCTCGAATGAAACGGCTGGCGATCGTTGCACCGACTGGAGTCGCCGCGATTAATGCGGGTGGAATGACAATCCATTCGCTCTTTCAGCTCCCGATCGGCTTGCATCTACCCGGTGTGGAAAGGCAGCAACCCTTCGGCCGCTTCAGCGCTCAGAAAACACGATTGCTGCGCAGCCTAGATCTGGTAGTGATCGATGAAGTTAGCATGGTACGCGCCGATTTGCTCGATGCGGTTGATGCTGTACTGAAACGCATTCGAAATTCGGAGCGGCCGTTCGGTGGCGTCCAATTATTGATGATCGGAGATCTCCATCAATTGCCACCTGTGGTGAAGACCGAGGATTGGGATCTGTTGAAGAACTACTACGACACCCCCTATTTTTTTGGAAGTCATGCCCTTCGAAAAACAGATTACATCGCCATCGAATTGAAGCATATTTATCGCCAATCGGATCCTGAGTTTATCAGTTTGTTAAATCAAGTTCGCGACAGCCGACTCGATGAACATGGACTTCGGAAACTTAACAGTCGCTACATTCCGAATTTCTGGCCACCTACCGATATTCCCTATATCACATTGACCGCCACTAACGCCTCAGCCACCGCTATCAATAACGAAAGCCTGGAACGTCTGCCTAGCAAAAAACATAGTTTTCCAGCTCTTATCACTGGGGACTTTCCCGTGGGTAACTTCCCAACCGACGAGAATTTGGAAGTAAAGGTCGGTTCACAGGTGATGTTTATCCGCAACGACACCTCCGAGGAACGTCTCTTCTTTAATGGTAAACTCGGAACTATCACTCGCATCGACGATGAGCGGATCGCAGTTCGTTGTCCCGGTGAAAATCAGGATATCCTGGTCGAACCTGCCGAGTGGAAGAACATCAAATACACATTAAATGAACAAACCAAAGAGATCGAAGAACAACTTGTCGGTAGTTTCGTGCAATTTCCCTTACGACTTGCTTGGGCAATTACCATCCACAAAAGTCAGGGCTTAACCTTCGATCGTTGTATTATCGATGCCCAAGCGGCGTTTGCCTCAGGCCAAGTCTATGTAGCACTCAGCCGCTGCAGAAGCTTAGACGGTATCGTACTGCGAACGCAAATCTCTCCCGCCTGCGTAAAAACAGATCCCCTTGTCAAAAAGTTTACCGCCGATGCCGAAAATAATGTGCCGACCGAAACTCAACTAAAAGCGGCTAAACAGAAGTATCAAGCGGATCTTTTGCGAGCAATCTTTGACTTCAACGCTAGTGCTGAAGCGGTGCGAATAATCATTCAGCTCTCAACGTATCATGCTAAATCAATCACGAACGATATCTATCAGCCTTTTGTCGCTCTTGAACAACAGATTCGAGCTGACTTGCTGGATATCAGCGATAAATTTAAGCCCCAATTATCGGCCTATTTACAATCTGCGGATATTCCCTCCGATAATGAAGCCCTGCAGACTCGACTTCGTAAAGCATCTGCATACTTCGTCGAAAAAATTGCAAACATTTTACAGCAAACGAAGCAGATCAACGTCGAAACGGACAAAAAAGGAGTCGCTGAACAATACATGAACTCACGCGAAGAGCTTGAACGAGGACTCTTCATGAAAAAGTGTTGCTTTGCGGCTTGCAGCGAAATCTTTTCTGCCGAAGGTGTCAATCGCGCATTGCATGATGCGGAATTGGATTATTTGAGATGGAATAGGAACCTGGAATCATCGGTAAGAGTACCCCAGGATATTCCCCATCCCGTGCTTTATGCACGACTGGCTCGCTGGCGAACAGAAACTGCAGATACTATGAATCTGTCAGAATATGAGATCTTCCCCAATCTAACGCTCAAAGATTTATCAAACTCCTTACCCAAAACGAAAAATCAACTGACCGCCATTCGTGGTATTGGAAAAGCGCGTTTGAAAAATTATGGTGACGCCGTGCTGAGCATTATTAGGGTATACTGCGAAGAAAATAAAATCGAAAATAGGAAGGAATCTAAACGCTCACATGCCCCATCACTCGCCCCGACCACAACAACACACCCAGCACCCACTAAAATCCATACGAAACAAATTTCGCTCGAGCTACATCGATCGGGAAAGAGCGTCGAGGAAATTGCTGCAGAACGCAGCCTTGCCAAAACAACCATCTTAGGTCATCTCAGTCACTTTGTCGAAATCGGTGCGCTAGACGTTTCTCTGTTTTTAGACCAAACAACTCTGGCCGAGATCTTCGATTATCTCCAAAGCAATCCCGAGGCAACCTTAAATACATCGAAAGAATATTTCAAAGAAAAATATGACTTCGGGATACTCCGTATGGGCTTTGCCGCTAAATCTTGGCTCGAAGCAAAAACAGAAGCTTGACATGGATCTTGTGACGTGGGGCTCAACCGCCGATAGGTTGAGTCCGACTATTATACCAACGAACGCAAATCCAACAGCCTACCCTTGAATCGGTGCACATTTGAACCCGTCTTAGGAAATTTTTTCGATTATCAAAAAATGGATGTCAGTATTTCGGCGTTTGGTACGTTCAACTTAGCGACGTACTGTGGTCTTGATGATTCGTTTCCCATTCACTTTTTTTCTCATGCCTGCTTTTGTGACATCGACTAGAAGTTTGATCAACCGCGCAATGCTTCCGGTGGCTATTCTAGCTGGCGGTGTTTACGGCTACCGACGGCTTGCAGCGGAACCTCCGACAGTCACCTTGCCCCCGACACCTTCTGCCGCGATTCGCACTCAAGTGGCGCAAATGAAAAAAGGGAACTATCCGGTTCGCTTGATTTCCCTGGGAATTCTACAAGCCCACAATCAAGTTTCCCTTGCCCCTCAGGTCACGGGAAAAATGGTCAAACTTGGAAGGATGTTCGAAGCCGGAGCCTTCTTTGCCAAGGGAGATATATTGCTTGAAATAGAAGCCGCCGATTGTCTTACAGCGATAAAAATCGCAGAAGCTCGCCTGAAGGGCTGTGAAGCGAATGTCGAACTTGCGGCTAAGAACTTAAATCGAAGCAATATTGTTTCGGTCCAGAATGCAATTACCGCGGCCGAAATGGACGAATTGAATGCAATCTTACAATTGCGAATGTCGGAGAGACATTCAGCCAAAACAGAGTTAGATAAAGCGGCGAGGGATCTGGAGCGGACTAAGATTTTAACGCCTTTCGATGGACGCGTTCTCGCCCGTTCCGTTAGTATTGGCGATACGGTATCTAACAACTCTCCTCTCGGAGTCTTGATCGCTACGAACTATGCCGAGGTACGACTTCCTTTGGCGGCCAACGATCGTAAATTCGCAAAACTTCCGGAGCACTTAGACGATTCCTACCAATATGGCTCACAACTGCGACTACCTTTGCCGGCCTTGCCCCAACGATGCTTGATCGCTCGCTGCAAGGTCATCAATTCCTCGTTCCCATGGCCGTTTCTATGGGCTTCGATATACTCTTTGCCACACTGATCCCATTATACCTAATCCCATGCTCCATCCTATTCACCCATGACCTACTCAGTGCCCTAAAACTTTCTTGGGAATGGTATACCAAGCCACTCCGTATCAAGTCTCAACCTGCTAGCGAAGTGCCCTATCATGCTTCTCACTGAACAACGAATACTTCAATTCCTCATGCAATCGCGAACACGTATTTCGGCAGCGGCTTGGGTGATCGTACGCAATACTCATACGTCAGAAGATATCTTCCAAAATGTTGTCCTGAAGGCGATGACTCGAGAAATAGCTTTTGACTCCGAGGGGGCCTTGTTGTCCTGGGCTTTCATCACCGCCCGTCGCGAAGCGTTGGATTGGATTTCTCGCAATCGCCGAGAAGCAAGAATACTAAGCAGCGAAGTGCTTACACGCTTAGAGCAATATTGGCAAGAAAAACTAAACGTCCACTCCGGCGAAAAGCTGGATGCACTGCGACAATGTTTGGACTCAACGCCAGAAGACTCAACAACCATTCTTGAGCTTCGCTACTCACGGGATTTCAGTTGCGATGAAGTAGCTCGGCAAATGAATCTCAACCTCAATACCGTTTATAAACGCCTCTCTCGTCTCCATGCTGCCCTTAAACTCTGCATCGAGAGAAAATTGCAAATTAAACTCCCAGCGGAGCCTGGTGCACTATGACCAATGACCGGGATCACTACGAGCGCATTGTTCGATATCTCGATGGGACACTTTCCGCCGAAGAACACTCTCAACTTGAAAACATCCTTCAGGAAGATCCAAACGCGAGAGACATCTTCAGCGAAATCGCTGAACAAGCCATCCTGTTCGCCGAACTACATCAGTTAGACGATAAAAAATTGCCATCCCGTCCGACAAATGCTGGCAGCCAAAATTTCCACTTGATGATTCGCTATTTTCGCCGGCAATCCATCTCAACATTATCTCGAATTACGGCGACCATCAGCCTGCTTGCTGCAAGTATCCTCATTCTTTGGTTCAGCTTCGCCGGGTTTCGCGATTCAACACAGCAGGTCGAAGTCATTGAATTGACCGGTGTAACACATTATTTCAACGCTAAAACGATGGGCGAAAATCGCTTGCAACTTGGAAGTCGTCTGCAAACCGGCGATCTAATCGAGTCAAGATCGTGTGACGCGTGGATCAGTTTACATGTTGCGAGAGAAATAACCTTAACCATTGCCGGTCATTCCTCGATCCGTGTTCTCTTGTCAAATCCAACCG
>JBIKMB010000193.1:0-10986 GCA_044359485.1 Pirellulaceae bacterium
GGGTTCAAATAACCTCGATGGGAAGATCGCAAAAAAGATTCCAGATCCATGAAACAGCCCCCTCGGAAAACTCTTTTCTCACCTGAGTTTGGGCCGAGGGGGAGCTGCGAATGTTTCGCATGATAGGCTGTTTCAGAGTACCAATCCAAACACCATTCGCGGACATTTCCAATCATGTCGTGAAGTCCCCAGGCGTTTTGTTGTTTGGTTCCCACCGGTCGAGGAGCCATATTTGGTTGTGCTGTATTTAGATACCAAGCGTTTTGTTTAAGGTTTGCTGCGGGGAACGAATAGGTGTCTGTTGTGCCAGCGCGACAGCAATATTCCCACTCGGCTTCAGTGGGTAGGCGATAAACTTTCCCATCGCGTTGACTGAGCCAAGTGCAGAATGCGATTGCATCGGCGTAACTGACCATGGTTACTGGCAAGTTGTCGGATAGAGCGTACCCTGGATTGGACCAACAAAATGTCGGGTCGAGTTTTCCGAAGCTGGAAGAACGATTCGCTAACCAACCGCCGTTACCTGTTCTTTCAGCTTCCGTTTTAAAGCCAGTATCCTGCACAAATTCACGAAACTGCTCTACGGTGATTTCGTAAATACTCATGCGAAATGGTTCTTTAAAGATGATGGTGCGAGGTGGTAGTTCGTTCTGACGAAGATCGGCATCTCCGGCGATACCACCCATGACAAATTGACCCGCAGGAATATCTGCCATCTTGAGTTGAAATGGCGAGAGTGGTTGTTTCTGGTTAGGTTCTGTCTTATTGGGGGATTTTCCAGAACTCGGCCCCTCGGTGTCGCGATGTAGGTAGGCTGCGAGGGATGCCAACAACGCTATTCCTAATAGCGATACGACGATGGCTTTCGGATGGGAGCCAAAATACTCTTTTATCAGGGATGGATTTTCTTTTCTAAGTTTCTGTAGACGATTTCGTACCTCGATAATTTTGGCGGGTCGATTGACGGGGTTCAATTGAGTCATTTGCTGCGCGAGTGAGGCGAGATCACTTCTTAACTTCGCCTCTTGTTTATCGGTGGATTTCGTCGGAAGATGGCGAAGTAGGTACTGGATTACGCACCCGATCGAGTAAATGTCACTTCGCTGATCGACCGCCTGGTTACCCTGGGCTTGTTCAGGTGCCATGTAACCAACGGTGCCCGCTTGAGAGGCTAACTCTTTAGAATCCGCTTGGATCGAGATCGCCAGTCCATAGTCAATCAATTTGATAGTACCATTGCGAAGGCGCATGATGTTCGAGGGTTTAATGTCACGATGTAAAATACCGCATGAGTGTAATTGTTCGACACCGTCACAAATAGCGAGCGTATCGTGCAGGATTTCGTGTGCGGATTGAATCTGGCCTGCTTTGGCGATTTCTTTCAGAGAATCTCCATCCAGTAATTCCTGAGCAAGAAAGACAAAGCCATCCTTTTCCCAGGCGTCGTAAGCTCGGACTAAGTTAGGATGATCAAGTTGACCGGCCGTTTCAATTTCGCGAAGGAAATGGGCTTGCGCAACTGGATCGTCCTGTCGAGATGAACGAATAACTTTAAGTGCGACGGCACGTTTGAGACTTTGGTGGCGCGCAGCGTAAATTTCTCCCATGCCGCCATGCCCCAATAGCGTTTCGACGTCATACTGCCGCAGTTGGCAGGGGACTTTGAGCGTTGGTACGAAAGAAGGGGGATGCTGGGACTTTAGATTTTCCAGCAACATGGTAAGTGCCTGAATGATAGTCGAATCCGCTTCAATCGATCGACGGGCAAGTTCTAAATCTGCAGTTGTGAGTCCAGCGACTTGCTGGCTGAAGCGTAAGGATTTATCTTCCAGTTGCTCAATGTACCGTTGGCATTCCACACAGTTTTCCAAATGGTCGCTGATGGTTTCGAACACTTCACTGGAGAGAGTTCCCAAGTTCCATTGATCGAGGATATTGGTTTGAGGACAAGGATCGCTGTCACGCATGAATCATTTTCCGAATCAAAAGCGGCCAGAAATACTGCTACTTAGGATATCGCACCTGCGTTACACCGACGGATCACTATTATCTTCGGAGGTATTTTCAATATCTTCTACCATCAAAAGCCGAAGTCGTTGCAGTACCCGCTGTTTTGCAACCCGCACAGCCGCTGTGGTGACTCGAAATTGTTGAGCGATTTCGGTGGTGGGAACTTTTTCGACTGTGCTGAGCCAGAACATTTGCCAGGTTTTTTCCGTTGTAGATTGCCTGACTAGTTCCAAGGCTCGGGCTCGAATGGTCTCGAGGAGTCGAACTTCATGGTCGATGGTTTCGGGATCCTTTTGACTTGGAGAGGGCAAATTCCCCAAGGCTTGCGGCGAGATCGTGAATTCTGGCGATTTATCGCGAAAGTAATCAGCCACCCGACGCTCGACGATCGTTCGGAGCCATCCGCGGAAAGTCCCCTTCGCCGTATCGCGTTGGAAGTTGCCGATGCCAACGCATACGGCTTGCAAGCTGTCTTGCAGTACATCGTCGGTAGCGGTGGAGGGGATACCTTTTCGTTGAATCCAAAATTTGAGTAAAGGTGTATACACCAAAACAAAGTTCTTCCAGCGATCTGGTGATAAAGTCTGCAGTCCAGCGATCAGGCTAGATCTGGTTTGCAAGTCGTTGTTTAATGGGGAAGAATTTGACAATTCGTCTGAATTCATCGACTCCTCTTCATATCAAACGCTGTCTAGTTGATATTTTGCAAGCGATTCAATACGCCAAAAACCCAGTTATTTTACGTCGCCGAACAAATCTCGAACTTCGTGTCATGCAACTGTGTTTCTCGGGTGTGATACAGCGATCATCGCACGATTACTTTTTCTTCAGCTCAATGCATACCACTTCGCTATCATCACGAAGAAAGCCCAGACCATTTGCAATCGAAAGGGTTTGACGCGTTTTTCCGACGAGAGTCACACGGCTGAGTTCCTCAAACCCTTTCGCTTCAGCGCGTGCGATGACCAAATCGCCTTCGGTGGTTGTCAGCCAAAACTTTTTATCGGCATAGACTAGATTTCCCTTTCCAAAACGGGTCTTTTGCCAGACAGGTTTTCCAGATTTCGATTCGATGCATGAAAAATGACTTACCGGTCCAGCTGCGCCAACATTATCAAAGCCGTAGAGATAATTGCCCACCACAATAGAAGTTTGCCATTCGTTTCGCATGACACTTTTTGAGTTGAGTGAGGTCCAGCGTTCAGAAACGGTGTATTGGTCGTTGTTTTTTTTCACGTCGAGTAGTACTGATCCATGGTTTTCACCAGCGGAAATGAAAACTCCGCCATCCACGGATATTGGCGAAGCCGTATTGCAGCCATAATCGGTTTCGAAAGGGTAGCTCCATCGAAGTTTTCCATTGCTGGGGTTTATTCCTAGCACTTTTGTGCCCGTAACGGACACAATGGTTAGTTCTCCAGCTGTACTCAGTAGGTTAGGCGATGAATAGCCCGCATGTCCATTTCCACATTTCCAAGCGACTTCACCAGTTTCAATCGAAAGAGCAGCGACAGCAGCCTCTGGGGCGCCCGCATGCACGACGACATAGGGGTCGACGACTAACGGCGAGCAGGACATGCCATATTCAGACGGCTCTGCTGAAAATTCTTGCGGCACATTTTTGCGCCACAGAACTTTTCCGGTGGATAGTTCAGCGGCGATGAGAATGCCCTCACCGGAGTAAGCATAGACGCTTTGTTTTGAAATTGTTGGGGTGGATCGAGGGCCATCACCCATTGAGTTGGTATAGGCTGGGCCCATCTCCGTTTTCCATTTTATCTTTCCCGTATTGGTATCGAGCGCAACCAGCAACTGTTTATCATCTGCATTCCAGGTAGTAACGGCGCAGTCCGCTTGAATGGCGATTGCCGACATACCGACACCCCCGGGCACACGCCAGCGGATGGACGGGCCTGAGGCGGGGAAAGCGTCGATTAGGCCTGTTTCCGCAGATACTCCATTTCTGTTCTCGCCCAGAAACTGTGGCCAATCTTCCCCATATGCGGTCAAAGGTAATGCGATAAAGTCAAGCGAAAGCAAACAATAACAGGGAAGTAAGAGCCGCAGCGCGCGGGAATAACTCATAGCCATTTTCCTTAACACTTACGATGCCGGAATCAATTCACGAAGGAAAATCTAGCCTGAGATAGTTCGTAAGTAAAGAAGTTTCTAAACATGAGAAAGTGAGCGGCGGTTTTCATGCCAGAGCAAGGATTTCATGGGAATTATGTCGTTTCTTGGTTCGGTAGTGGCCAAATAATACTTCAAAATCGTCAGGTAGGGCTAAGGCAATGACCAATAGCGCTGTGGGCTGATCGAGCGGCTTAAGTCACCGAAAGCCGAGCCAAGCTTTGAAAATCGCTTTAATCTATACGCGGGCAAATTCTGATTGATTTTAGCCTATCTCCATCGACGCGATAATTGACTCGGCAAACGCAGTGCTTGAATTGTTTTGATAGATGATAAGAAATGGAGATACCTGGGTTTTTCTATACACTAAACCGATGTTTTGCAGCAGTTGGTAATACTCAAAAATCTCATAGCAAAGTTTCAGAAAAGATGATAAAAAATACCCGCTCTAGTATTTGCAGTTAATACAGCAAGCGATATACCAAGAAGAGGTAAGAATTCAAAATAGACAGTGGTACGTGGGAGGATGCATTTTAATTGTACACCCCATACATCACGAATCCTTTCCTGAGCGATCAGGTGTTTTCACAGTCAACAGTAGAATTAGGCGATCTAACGGTTTTGAGGGAAACTGATCACCCAAGACGTTTTCCAATTAGGAGGCAGTTATGGCAGATTTCGAGGTGGATCCGAAGGGGCGAATCAAAGATACCCGCGAAAGTAAGAACAAAAAATTTGCCTCAACCAGTTCGAGTCAATACGCGAATGCTGCCAGCGATACCGATTCCGCTCATTCGGTAAGTCCTGCGAGGGCAAGGTATGGCACTGGAAAAACTGCTTTAGGAATTGCGTTTTTTTTCGCTGCCGTGATTGCACTGCAACTGTCGGTCGTGATGATTCTTCAACTAGCTCGCAAAGGATCGTTAGCAGAGGTTGAGAGGAGAGGACCTATCACAGAGACTCGTAAGTCTGTGATAGAGTCACAATCGAGGATGTATCGTCTAGAAAATTTGGGTGCTCGAGAAGATCTTGGTTATATAGACTTGCCAGGGTTTCCAAAGATGGCCTCGTCTTCTTCGGGACCGAAGGAATCGATGAATCTACTTGGTATTTGTGATAATCCAGATTCATTGCAAGCTGGTGAGCCTCTGCTGGAGCAGACCGTGAAAGCTTGGGAAGTAGCGGGAGCGAGATATTGGTGGTTGGATGTTTACGGACGATACCACAAAGAGCCAACCCCGGGCGCCCAGCCCGGATTTATTATTGAGTTTTGGAAAAGCGGTATGCTGGATGGATTACCAGAGCCAGCGTCTTCCTTCTTTCTCGATCTATCGGGAACGAAAATTACTGATAAGGAATTGGGCCAACTTCAGAGGTTTAAGCAACTTACGAATCTAAATGTAAGTAAGACAGATGTCTCTGATGCTGGCTTGGGCGAACTAACGAACCTTAACCAACTCACCTCTTTGGAGCTGTCACGAACTAATGTGTATGGATCTGGTATCAAGGCATTGGCACGTCTAGAAAAGCTTACAACCTTGGGTCTCGGATTTTCAAAGATCAGCGACGAAGGCTTGCGCGATATCGGGTTACTTAAGAACCTAAAAGTTCTCAGCCTCGGTCATTACCTTCAAATTGGGAAATCTTTTAACGCTGAAGATTTTACCGCCATTTCTAACAGAGGTTTAAGGCATTTGGCGACTCTTGAACACCTGGAGGCGCTCTGCCTTTTGGGAACGGGTGTGGACGATGAGGGCTTAAAAGCACTCGTCGTACTCAAGAAATTAAAGACTCTATCTTTGAGTCTTACCAAGGTAACTGCTGGCGGCATAAAAACTCTGGCTGAACTTGAAAACCTCGCTTCGCTGGTTCTGAGTAGCGATTTAGAGGATGCGGATGCCAGGGACTTGAGCCAACTCAAGAAATTGAGACGGCTTCAACTCATAGGAGATCATATTACGGATAGTACTTTGCACAAGTTAAGCGAAAGCGGATTGTTGCATTCCCTTAGTAGGGCACAGACCGATGACGGTCAGCGACCTAAGGGCAAATTAGAAGTGGTCAACTTAGACTTAAGTGGTACTCGCGTTTCTAATAATTGTATAGAGTTATTGAAAGATTTTCAGAACTTACAAACGATTGATCTAAGAGTTCAGCGTGTGACCTACCGTGAACTGAAGGAACTTGTGAAGAAAAATTACGATGATGAACTCGACTATGATTACACAACCTTGCGCTCCGAGGTGCCTGACGAAAAAATTGCCGAAATGCTTGAGGGCCCCTACCGACACATTGTTTCTAGGGGTATTACGAGCGCGGGCATTAAGCAATTGCTGGAACTGAATCATTTAATGGAGATTCGTTTTGAGCAACGCCAATTGGATGACTCGATGCTATCTTTATTTTGTTTGAAAGGCAAGCTTCATTTATTGAATCAAGCAACAAGCGGAAATGCACGTCGGCCCATGACGGATAGTGAGATAGTGAGGTTAGATTTGCGTGGATCAAGTGCTGGCAGAGCCGGTATTAGTTCTGTTGAACAGAGTTTACCAAATTGCAAGGTACTCGTTGACGGCGATCCCCAAGGTGTGACCCTACAGAAGTGACGTTTTTTTCGTCCGCAAAGTCCTAAATGGACGTCTTATTTACATTCAGTAAACACTACAGCGTAGATTGGTCCTTGCAAAAAAGTCCTGAAGAGTTAATTGGAAAAGAAAGTAATCCTCGGGCGATGTTGCCTTGTTGCGATCGCGCAAGATTGCCAGTGCAACCCAACAGTGAGGAAAAATGCCAATGTTGTTCTGCTTTTGAATTAAAATTAGGTAGCCGCCGAGCGTTAAAGTAGGGATGCCAGAAGACCCTCTTAATTCAAATGCATTTCCCATTGTAGCTTCAAAGATTTTCGTTTCGAAGCTTCAGGTAATTCTGTCGTGCGTATACACGACATTTGATTCCTCGCAACTTCGGTAACCCGAGGCATAAGCGCTAATGTGGCGGGGAATTCGAGCAGATGCTTGAAGGTGATTGGAGCATCTGCAACGCTTTCGAACTGATAAACAGTGACTCTCATCCGGCTAATGAAATATCAAGGGAAAGATGAATGATGGATTGGATGTGACGTTCCTTTGCGGGAAAAATTTGTATTCCATCGATTCGTCGGCCCATCGTTATTTTCTACTCGCTTAACCTCCTGCCGAAACTTGAAAACTGAGCCGCTGAAAACTGAACCCGCTTTCTTATTTGGCGGTTTGTGCGATCCGAATCAGTATTTCGTTTCGGCGAAGAAAACTGGGGGTGAATGGTGGATCGTAACCCGCGCTCTCGATGCTGCTTTCGTCTGCCTCCAAACCTTTCGTTTTCATCCAGGCTCTTAGTTTGGCTTCTGCAGATTGAGATGTTTTGGAATTCAGTTGTCCGGAAAATCGGATAACTGCGAATCGTCCCCCCGTTCGTTTCTTGATTTCCACTTGTTCGCCGGTTGGCTTCGGAACTCCTTTGTTGGCTACTTCCTTGGGCATCACAAAACCCATCTCAACACCAGATTTCCCCTCCTGTTGTCCCATGAAGACTGGGGTCGTCATCTCGATTTTCTCACCGCTCTCGTTGGCACCACTAATGTACCCAAAAAGTTTCATAAAGCTGCCGTCGCGGCCTTGGGCGTCAAGTTTAGTGGTGGTGGCTGCAAGCATCAAATCTGGGTATTCGCGAATCTCAAAACGGCCATCCGATTCGATCACCTTGTACTCGGCGGTTTCGTAGCCGGCCGCAGTCAGAAAGTTAAATCCGAAAACTCCAGCTGTCAGGAGGGAGACAATAACTGTCGTGTAAAGGGTTGAAGTGTTCATAGGTTAAAGACCGTCTTTTGAGGACTGTAAAGAAATTTGTCGCGACCAATCCGAAGCCGCCCACTGTTTCAGATCTATTGTAGATGCCTGCCAATGGCTGCGATTGGGATGGCTTTTCGGGGGGGAAATGGTTTCGAATCGTCGGCTTTGAAAGTGAAGTTGCGATGTTTTGGTTGTTTGGGGGAAGAGCTGTCATGGCCAGCATTTTTCCAAAATAATCGGGGGGATGCTCAAGTCAATCAAGTGGATTTGCAGCAATCTGAATAGCTGACTGATGTATTCTAAGTTGTTAGGCGAGAAATCTTTGCGACCATTTTCCAAAACGGAGAATACGTGCACCTCGGCTTAGGTTTAGCAACTTAGCGCCAATCTGAATGGCGGTCTGGGGGCACTCATTTGAACCTTTGCTCGCAATGTTTGTCATCTCTTCTCGGACGCAGAGCTTGTGGATAAAAACAAAACCAAGCACGTTGCCATTCGGACAAACGTAAGAAGCGGCGTGTATGAGATTGGATCTTCAAGCCCCAAAATCAGGCCGGCTGTCGCGAATCGAAGCTGGGCTAAGAGAATTGACGCCGCAGGCTGATGGTTCGAGTTGCCAATTCAGCAGGGTTACCACACCTTCGTGAATAGCAGCACGCTGCAGAAATCAAAGCAGACGAGTTCGGTCGATCAAGGAAAGTGAATCGTTCGTGGAAGCTTCCTATTAAGCTATAACAGGTTGTGTGAGGAGAGTCGCATTGAATAAACGGAAGCCGAATGAGGATATTGTAGATTCGCATTCTGGAGATTCGCACTCTGGAGAGACGAGCCATCTGCCAAAGCTCGGTATTGATATCGATGGCTGTATCGATGAAGCGACGCTGTTCTTTCAAACGTTGACCCATATCTGGCCCGGTAAGGTTTTTGTCATTTCCTATCGCAGCGATCGCGTCAAGGCAGAATCCGATTTGGCAAAATATCGGATACGTTATGACGAACTAGTTCTTGTGACTTCATTTTCCGCGAAGGCGGAAGTGATTCGTAAGGAAGGGATTCTAGTTTTCTTTGACGATCAACCCGAAGTCTTAAAGCATATTTGCTCTAAAACAAATGTGATGTTGGTTCGAAATGAGGGGAACTTTGATTTCGCCGACAAGAGATGGATGTTTTCAGGTGAGACTGGAAAACTGGTTTAAAGTTGAATGAAGCCTTCTAAGCGACCGACTGCCAAACAGCAATTCGCAACAAGCAAAAGCGGGCTCCGAGCTTAAGATATCTGAGAACATAGGTTTGCGTCGTACAGATAGGATCGAATGCAGCATTAAACTTGATTAGATCCGAGAAAGGAGTGTTGATTCGATGAGTGCAATGCTGGAGATGCTCACTGAAAAAAGCAGTGAAGATAGCCAATCGGTGGTGGTTCGCTTTCCGAATGGATTCCTTATTCGGGGCGAAAGAGATTGCTCTGATGTCATCGTGAAGCTGCTGGAAACTTGTTGGCAGGTTGAAAAGCCGGATACCCATGAAAACATAATCGTGGAAAGATTGGGGCTATTTTGTATTCATGAACTCGTTGCATGCATCACAAGGACAAGACTTGAGCATTGGGAGCCAAAAGAATCCCGAGCACCCAAATGGAAGATTGCAGTCTGGAAGAATCGTAAAACAGAGCATTGGATTAGCAAGATTGTCGCTGAGGAAAGAAAGCGACTGATGAGTCGGATGGATCCTGCGATTGCCAGTGTGCAGCGTGCGGTCTTCGCAGCTTGTTTAACCGCAAGTCCTATCTTCATGGACATTGAGTTTTATCATCCCAGGAATCGCTATTTATTGGAAGATATCAAGCGATATCGTGCTGCGGCAATCGCCGTGAATCATCTTCACTTTATGGCCGAGGAGGATGAAACTATATGTACCCGATATAGTCAGCCATTCCCAATGACGTTACCGAACATCGATGAGGTTTGTGAAAAACTGCATTCATGGCGCACATTATTGTCCGACACTGGAAAGACCTATCGAGCATTGAATCAAACCTTGGATCATTTGCCGGGACGGATCTCTCCGCTGATGGTGTGCCGATTAAGGTTTGCGCATTTGCAGCGAGAATATCATGATCGAGCAGAGTTGCTTTTGTTTTTGCTCAGTTTGCCTGATTCGATTTATCTTGAGCGGACGCTCAACCAGTCAATTTTTAGCGATGCGACACGTGAGGAAATTGTGCGAGCTTTGGCGATTGTGAATCGAGCTCTGAATACCAATTTGCGTATTGGTCGGACTTGTGATCTAGGGACCTTTTGTAACTTCTTGATGGATTACCCTGCGGTGCATCGAGGGAGATTAGTTGGTTTGGCGGAGGCATCGATCCGCTACCATAGAGAGCTTGCTAGGGGCGAGTTAGAGCTTTGCGAGGGAGATGATCGGCCGACGGCTGTACCACCCGTTCCCGTTCCGGAGATAAGCGGTATGAAATTTCTTACAAGCACCAGCGAAGTGATCGATGAAGGAATTCGTATGGGGCATTGCATCGGTAGATACGCTGACCGCGCTGTCCGAGGAATCAGCTATTTATTTCATTTCGATTATCAGGGTGAAATGGCGTCGATTGAAGTGGATTGCCAAGGATATGTTAGGCAATCCTTCGGACCGAGGAATTGCCGAAATAAAGCGGCCGAGAAGGGACGTAAATTGCTGTCGAAATGGGGACGAAGTTTGGCCTCAAGTTCCCAGGTTGCGTTAAACTCTGACGAGGAATTACCGTTCTGACGAGAGAAGTGGTATTTTTTTTCAGATGTTTTTCAGATCCAACCTATAACTTCGGGCCTATTCATAAATTGTCAAATCCGCGGCATATACCTGGGCCTGATGGTTTTTGGATGGATCGCTCTTACATTCCGAGATGTTTATTTTTACATGGGTTTAAGTTGCGGAGTGAATCTCAAAATTCTGGTTGAAAACTTGAATTCACCCACCCAAAGGTAGCCGCCTCCTAGGGTCAACGAACCGGGCATAAAAAGTT
>JBIKMB010000039.1:0-35455 GCA_044359485.1 Pirellulaceae bacterium
CCGCTGCGATTGTGCAACTCCGAAATCAAGGAAATCTAGCGAATCGGGGGCAATTGCTGGAAGCCTTGGCGACCCAATGGTCGGCACAGCAGAGCCGTCAAGCGATTGGATTTCTGCGGCTGTTTAACAGCACCAATCCACTGGATGGAACGACCATTCATCCGGACGATTATCATTTGGCGACTCGCTTGGCGACGTCACTTGGTTTGTCGCTCCCGGCTCAACATCCTGAAGGTTGGACTGCTCCAGTGCAGGCTTCGGCCTCTGCGGACAAAGCGGTTGCGGCCGAAAGTCCGATCACCGATGGCAATCCACCCGCGACTGAAATCGCCGCGTTGGATTCGGCTGCGGCAGTTCCCTCCAGCGAGACAGGAGCTGATTCGCCCACTCCAGACCAAGCTAGCGGCGACAATACCTTGAACTCGGAAAACCAGGACGCTCAAGTTCAAGTTGCTCTGCCGGAGGCGGACAGTAGCGTTGCGAGTGCTGCCACGCCGTCGACATCCATTCCGGAAACCGAAGCGACTCCCGCTCCAGCGATCAACAATCTGGATGTGGAGAAATACGCCAAGAGCTGGCAGGTTGGGCGGGAGAAATTGAAGCGAATCTCGCGCATTTTGCAGTATCCTTTCGAAGATCGTCGCCTAACACAACCACTGATTCCCTTGTGGACGAAGGTTCCCAAGATGGAGGATTTGCAGCCCGGTATGTCGCTGTGGGGCGTCATTGTTGGCTTGGCCGATTTCGGTGCATTCGCCGACTTGGGCATCGATTGCCAGGGGCTCATTCACGTATCGCGACTTGCTCCAGGCTATGTGGAGGACCCTCACCAATTCGTGCAGATTGGTGACTTGATTCGAGTATGGGTCGTTTCGATTGATCGCGACAAGAAACGGATCAGTCTTTCGGCCATCGCTCCTGGAACCGAGGTACCGCAACAACGGGCTCCGCGCGGACCGATGAGCGACGACCGCGCCCAAGCGGGCCGGGGTGGCAATGCACGAGGGCCGCGTGGAGGAGGCGTTCCAGCGGGTGATTCGCGAGGGCCTCGACGTGCGGACGGTGGAAATAGAGATGGAGGCCAAAGGTTCTCTGGTCCACGGGAAGGGGGCAATCGCGATGGAGGAAATCGGGGTGGACCACCGCGAAGTGGAAGTCCAGGTCGCGGCGATAATTATCGAGGTAGTGGCGGACGAGGCCGCGGATCGGATCGATCCAATCGAGCCGATGAGCAAACAGCCGCAGATCGCCAGGAAATGCAAGCGATTTCCAAACCTAAGGTGGATCGGCCAGCCAAGCCAGCGCCCAAGTTGACTGAGGCGATGCAGAAGGGACGTGAACCACTTCGATCTTTCTCGGATCTTATGCAGTTTTATCAAACGCAAAAAGATCCAACCCCACCGCCCCCGGTGACTGCGGCCGATACCGGCGACCCAACGGTCGGAAACCAACCCCATTCTTCAGAATAACTTTCCCAGTCCATGGGAACATCTGTTTCAAGCTAAGCCAATGAGTGATTTTGAAGATCGATTGAAGAATGCTTTGCATCGAGGGCAACAGCGTTCTGAAGACAAGAAGCAGGCCGAGGCTGCGAAGCAAGCTTCGGAGGACGAATTGAAAAACCTGCATTCCAAGTTTCGTCTTGTAGTTTCCGATCACATTGAACGCGTGGTCGCGAAACTCGCTGATCACCTGCCAGGCTTTCGTTACGAAAGCGTTTTCGGGACCAACGGTTGGGGTGCGGCATGCTGGAGCGATGAACTCCGCTTGAAGGGAGGAACCAAAACCACCCGTTACAGTCGTTTAGAAATAACCGTCAAGCCGGTGACGAGTTATTTCATCTTGGAACTGCGGTGCCGAGGCACGATCAACAATCGTGAATTTCTGAGCCGCTCCTATTTTGAACCGGTAACGGAAGTCCATGTCGAACAGTTCAAGCAATTGATTGATACTTGGACATTGCAATTCGCCGAATATTATGCCGCGAACAATGAATAATGCACGGGAGCAACAAAAAAACCAGCTATTCAGCGAAGCCGCCAATTAGCTGGTTCGGAGTTGCCATAAAGGCATTTCCAATGTAAGACGTTAGGCTTGATGGGCCTTAAATGCGTTCGCTAAAGTGGTTGGCGGACATGGAAGCTTGAGTAGTGGAGCGAAATCGGTGAATTGCTTATCGGTCAATTCGAGCAGTTCTACAATTTTTTGCGACGCGTCTGGAGCAAGGGCCTTTAGGCCATCGATAAACGCGTGCAGTTCATGCCAACCTTCATCTTTGCAAGCTGGCAATAATGCAGCCAGTGCAACGCAAGATGCATCGAGTTTAGGGGGATTGCACGACAATAATTCCTCAAGGCTTGGATGACGCTCAATGAGGACCGCGAACTCTTCTGGGAGATGCCAGGTTCGAACCAATGCGGCGGCAGCCTCAGCATGATCCCATCCGAACAGTTCGCGTTCCAGGCACGATAGCCTCAACTTTTCGGTGGCTCGTTTCTCGATGAGCATCTCATATTGCTCAGGCAAACTCTTGAGCAGCATGGGGATTGCGATATCTTGCAAGAGTGCAGCCGCGAATAAATCTTCCGCATTATGAAGTTTAAGGTGTCGACCTAGAAGTCGGGCGAACACAGCTCGGCGTAAGGAATCTTGCCAGAGATTTTTCAGATCGAAGGGACCAAACTTGGGGTTAGGCACTACGCTAAATACGGCATTCCACAACGCGAAATTCTTTACTGTACGTACCCCGACGAGCGTAATCGCTTGCTGAACGCAGGAGATTTCTCGTGAGAAACCGAAGTAAGATGAGTTGACAAACCGCAGCACTTGGCTCATCAGACCCGGATCGGCTTCGATGGGTTTCGCATAGTCCGCAGGACCGTTAGCAGGATCCTTAGATAGTTCCAACAATTTAATCGCGCTTTGTGGCAAAGCCGGCAGTTGGGCGCTTGCCAAAATCTCCTCGAGATCACGAATGTCTCTTACCAGCGACATGCCAAGAAACTCCACTTCTAAAACTTTACTTGCAGACGACAATCGCTTCAGTGCTTCATGAAGCGTTCATCGCCGTATGCCTTCAACAACTCCACTATAAGCTAGTACACAATGAGGGAGAGGCAAATGAAGTGGGCAAAATTGCTTAAGAATTGTCTTGTCTCAATTCGCAGCGCGCGGAAAATAGCCAGCGAGCGCTGTGATCGCTCGTGCGACTGCATCGATCGCTGGCGGATGGTAAGGTTTGTATCGACTTTGAGGCTGGCAATCAGGCAAAACGTTCTTGCAAGGAAAGCACGGTGAGTTCCTCACGCCGCAGCGCTTCCATCGCTCGAATCGCCGCACCGGCCGCAGCGATGGTCGTAATACAGGGAACTCCATGCTGCACGGCCGCTGCGCGAATTCTTCCCTCGTCGGTTCGCGCCCCTTTGCCGCTTGGAGTATTAATGATTAATTGAACCTCGCCATTTTTGAGGTAATCGATGAGGTTCGGATGCCCTTCCGCGAGCTTCTTAATTCTTTCGACGGGGACGCCAAAGCGTTCGATTTCAGCCGCAGTACCCGAGGTCGCCAAGATCTTATAACCCAATTGATTCAGGGCCTTGGCCATCTCCTCTACGCCGCCTCTTTGGCGACTTGCCAGACTGACAAACACATTGCCCTCTAAGGGAAGGACCACACCCGCTGCAAGTTGGCTTTTCGCGAAGGCGATCGAAAATCGTTCGCTGACTCCCATGACTTCCCCCGTGCTGCGCATTTCGGGCCCCAGCACAATATCCACTCCCGCGAATTTGCGGAATGGAAACACGCTCTCTTTGATGGAAACGTGTCGTGGGATCGGTTCATTTTCGATGCCCAATTCGGCAAGTGTCATACCGGCCATGACTTTAGCAGCCAATTTGGCCACCGGCACACCAGTCGCTTTGGCAACGAAAGGAACGGTACGACTAGCCCGAGGGTTGACTTCCAGCACATAAACGTTCATTCGGCCATCTTCAAACTTCACCGCGAACTGCACGTTCATTAACCCAACGACCCGTAGGCGTTTGGCCATCGCGATTGTAGCACTGCGAATATCTTGCAAAACATCTTGCGTCAGGCTGAATGGTGGGATGCAACAGGCCGAATCTCCCGAATGAACTCCAGCCTCTTCAATGTGCTCCATGATGCCCATGATGACGACATTTTCGCCATCCGATAATGCGTCGACATCGACCTCGGTTGCATCTTCCAAAAAACGGTCAATCAAAACGGGTTGACCTTGGGCGACCACAAAGGCTTCCGCCACGAATCGCTCGAATTGGCTATGGTCGTAACAGATCTCCATGGCTCGGCCCCCCAGCACAAAACTGGGACGCACCAAAGCGGGAAAACCGACTTTCTGCGCTTGCTTGCGAGCTTGTTCCATCGTGCGAGCAATCGCATTAGCCGGTTGTTTCAAATTCAATTCCACTAGCAATTGTTGAAACTTTTCGCGATCCTCAGCCGCTTCAATGGTGTCGACCGACGTTCCGATGATGGGAACCCCGGCGCTGTGCAGAGCTCGAGCCAAATTCAGAGGCGTCTGCCCTCCGAACTGAACAATAACACCATCAGGATCGATTTGATCGAAAATATTGAGAACATCTTCAGTCGTTAGCGGTTCAAAAAACAACAAATCACTGGTGTCATAGTCCGTGCTGACCGTTTCAGGATTGCTGTTGACCATCACGGACTGGATACCCATCTCGCGAAGCGCAAAGCTCGCATGGCAGCAACAATAATCGAATTCAATACCCTGCCCAATACGGTTTGGGCCCCCGCCCAAAATCATAACCCGCTTCTTGTCAGCCGGTTTGGCTGGGGTTTCGTCCTCATTTTCATAAGTGCTGTAATAATAAGGCGTATAGGCCTCGAACTCCGCAGCGCAAGTGTCGACAGATTTAAACGTCGCTTTGATCTTTAACTCTTTGCGTCGCTGTCGAACCTCCATTTCATCACTGCCAAGCAATTTGGCCAACTGTCTATCAGAGAAACCGCTGCGTTTTGCTTTCAGCAGCAGATCCTTGGAGATTGCCTCCAAGCTATTAACTCCGCGTAGTTCATCCTCGATCTCCACCAATTGCTTCAACTGATCGAGGAACCAAGGATCAATAAACGTGATTTGATGAATCTCAGCCAGCGACATTCCGCTCTTGATGGCGTAACGGAGATAAAAAACACGTTCCGCATTGGGTACAGCCAGTTTGCTCCGAATGGTTTCGTCATCCGGTTGTCGATCTGTACCCCATAAATCCTTGCCATCACATCCGAATCCGAAAGCGCCAACCTCCAAGCCGCGCAGTGCCTTCTGGAAGGACTCTTTGAAGGTTCGACCAATCGCCATCGTTTCCCCCACGCTCTTCATTTGCGTGGTCAGCGTCGGGTCGGCTTCAGGAAATTTCTCGAAAGCAAATCTTGGAATCTTGGTGACGACATAATCGATCGTCGGTTCGAAACACGCTTTTGTTTTGCGGGTGATATCGTTAGGCAATTCCCACAACCGATAACCTACCGCCAATTTTGCCGCGATCTTCGCAATGGGAAAACCGGTGGCTTTACTGGCCAAAGCACTCGAACGACTCACGCGCGGATTCATTTCGATCACGATCATGCGCCCATCGCGCGGATTGATGGCGAACTGAATATTCGAGCCACCGGTTTCAACACCGATCTCGCGAATGACACGCAAACTTGCGTCGCGCATCATCTGATATTCCTTATCGCTGAGCGTCTGTGCGGGAGCAACGGTGATGGAATCACCCGTGTGAACGCCCATCGGATCGAAGTTCTCGATCGAGCAAATGATGACGACGTTATCATCCAAGTCGCGCATCACCTCCATCTCGTACTCTTTCCAGCCTATGATGGATTCTTCGAGCAACACTTCATGAATTGGCGATTGGGTTAAACCATTGAGCACCAAAGCGTCAAATTCGTCGCGGTTGTAGGCGATGGCCGATCCGCTTCCACCCAGTGTAAAACTTGGCCGGACTACTGCAGGCAAACCAATTTGTGTTAAAACCTGTCGAGCCTGTTCGATGGAGCGAACGACGGTACCTTTGCAGACCGACAGTCCAATTTTCTCCATGGCCTGTTTGAATAAATCTCGGTCCTCGGCTTTGTTGATCACATCGGGCTTCGCACCGATCATTTCAACGCCATACTGCTGCAATACGCCATGGCGGTGCAAATCCATGGCAACGTTTAAACCTGTTTGTCCACCCAGGGTTGGAAGCAGAGCACAGGGCCGTTCGCGCTCAATCACTTTGGCCACCACTTCCCAAGTCAGTGGCTCTATATACGTTCGATCTGCTAACGCGGGATCGGTCATGATGGTCGCCGGATTACTGTTGACCAAAACGACTTCGTATCCCTCCTCTCGCAATGCTTTGCAGGCCTGTGTCCCCGAGTAATCAAACTCGCAAGCCTGGCCGATCACAATGGGGCCTGAACCGATTAACAATATCTTCCGCAAATCGTCGCGTCTTGGCACTTTTTCCCTCACAGGGTCCATGCGTTAAGGTTGGTTCGCTCGACTATCCATCCTGCGTAGAGAGCCTACTCTCAGGTCCTATTGGGAACTGCGTTTGTGCGATCCCGCAGTGCGGTCGAACCTCTGCGCGTCGCCTGGCGAGCAGACAGGTCTAAACCGCCCCAAAAACCCCTCTTTTGAGGAAAATACTCGGGCTAGAAAAATAAAATTTCCAGAAACTAACATGAAGAGGAGGAGTTAGGCAAGGGGCAAGCCCATCCTTCCGAACCGAATGCGAAAATGGCGGGGAAGCTGTCAGAGAATTAAAGTTGGCGCAGGTATTGGATCGCCATTTCGATTTCCTCTTTTGCCCCCGCGGCGGAGTGCCGTTGGATGACGTAAGCGCCTCGATATTGGCGTTCTGCCAAAGTTGCGGCAATCTCAGGAAATTCAGCCGAACCGCGTCCCAATGGCACTTCATACCCTCTTCCACGGGCCCGATCCTGTACACCATCTTGAGCGTGCACGAGATAAATATGATCCGATACAGTGGCGAGTTGATCTCGAAATTCGTAGCCGTTGATCAGTAAATTACCGGGGTTGAATGCAATACCTACCGTCCCTTCGCCGCTGGCTTTTATCAGTTGATGGAGGTCGGCGACCGGTTCGCTTCCCGTTTCAGCGGAGAGCAGAACGCCAGTTTTCTGTCCATAATTGCCTAAGTCGCGGAGCACATCTCGCATGATCTGCCATTTCGGGTCCTCCTTGTCAGAGGGTACCTTGCCGATGGAATTGACGACGAACCCTGCGCCGAGTGAGTAAGCCAGTTGCATGGCTCGTTTGGTCGCATCGACACGTCTTTCCAAGTCCTCTATTTCGCCGTACCCGCGCCGGGTTACAAACCTTAACGCTACAACCCGCAAATTCAGATCATTGCACATTTTCCGAATCTGCCTCGCGGCGGTATCGGAAAGATCGTTAAAAGAAATATCAGTTCTTGCATCAATCTCCACAACTTCGACCCCCAACTCCGCTGCAATATGCAAACCTTCCTTGAGCGGTACATTTAAATTAGCTGGTTGCATTCCAATTGTCAGTTGTGCCACGATGAGTTCCCCTTTCCAGAGACTCTATCCTCCACAACACAGTCCGGTTGAGGGAGGGAGATTTTTTCCTGCCGCAACGATTGCGACAATCGTTTTCTATTTCACTGTAGCTATTGTAGTGGGTACTGCGAGTCGGTCTATCGGTGAGGATCCTCCCGCAAAACCAGTTCCAGAAGACACTGCCGTTCCAGAAGAAACTGCGGTTTCAAAAGATTCAGCGCTCCCGTTAGCCCCTTCGCCCGAGCAGGATTCCGCAACTGCACAGAATACTCCGCAAGATGCTCGGCAAGCTCCGACTCCGGCGGATGCGAAACACCAAGGTCGCGCCTCGGAGGAGCCAACCCTCTTGGGGCAATTCTTCCGTTGGTTTACTCAAGGGAATCGGGCCGAAAATAGTACGGGGAATCAGGAAAAAGCTCTGGCGGAGTTAACGTCCAGTTGGGACTTTCAGCGTTCTGGAGACCAAAATCTTGATCTCTGGCCAGACGACTGGAAACGGATCGTCGGTCGCGAGTTTCCAAAGTATCTGCCGGTACAAATCGTCGCTCGCAACGGCAATTTGGAGCAATCTTCTGTGGAAGCGGGCAAATCGTTGGGCAAAATCTATGTGGGTTGGAAGCGGGGACGACTACCATCCAAAGTGGTGCTCGAGTCCTTGCCTCCGGAGGTCGATTCGCTTTTTGACCAGACAATCGATCGTTGCTTGGAAATGCAAGTCAACGGGGGCTCGATCAATCTTTGCAGTCCTACGATCCCGATTGAACCGCGATTTTATTACCGCATGCAATTGGATATCCAGTGCCAAGGCATGAATCATCACAAAGCCTGGGCGCAACTGGAACTGCTCGATGAAAAAGAAAATGTCATCAGCATTCACCCAACTCAAGAATTAACGGGCGATCATCCTTGGAAGAAAATCGACGTCAATGCCTTGCAAGATCGTCCAGTGCCGCAAGCTCGAAAGGGACGGCTGAGGATCATGGTCGAAGGACCTAAGTCTTCTTTCGCACAGGGTATCGTGCGTGTGGATCGGATTCGCATTTGGAAAGTTCCCCGCATCCGTGTCACGCTCGACCGCGCCGCGAATATTTTTGCCGATGGAGAGTCTGTTCGAGTTCGAGTGATTGCTACGGGATTGAGCGCGGATGATCGCCTCGTCAAGTTTCAGTTACTGGACCGGTATGGCAATCAAATGGACGAATCGTCCACGCGTTTTGAGCGACCTAAAGAAAAGGAATTGCTGGTCAGTACCGATCTGGCGGATCTGGGGCTTCAGGAATTCAACGGTCTTGAGGTGGATGGTCAAGCGATTTGGAATCCGGAGATCCGCGAACCGGGATTTTATAGGATTCGTGTGGAACTCGGACGTGCCGCGAACCAAACTTTGTACCGCATGATTTCATTTGCGATTCTCAACACGGATGTCTCTTTGGGCAAGGGGCGATTTGGTTGGAGTCTCACTTCCGAATCGATGCCTACCGATTTCAATCACCTCCCTACGCTGGCTCAGCAAGCCGCTTTAGGCTGGATCAAGGTGCCTATTTGGTACGATCCTCACAATATAGAAAAGAGCGATGAGTATGCATGGCTGATCGATCGTTTTCAAAACTTGGGCATGCGATGTGTGGGCGTTTTAGACCTTCCCCCCAAAAATGCGCGAGAAAGTTTTGCAAGTACCGGAACTGCAAACGCGGCTCAACTATTTCAGGATCAAGAGATCTGGCAACCGCATGTCGATCCAGTGTTAACACGAATGTCACTGGGACTTGTTCTCTTTCAACTGGGCTCCGATAAAGACCTAAGCTTTCAAGGTTACAACAATTTGGCTCAACGATTGAACGAAATTCGCAAGCACTTTCGAGAATATGGTCAGGATATCCAAATCGGTCTTCCCTGGAACTGGCTCGATGTGGGCCCAGTTGACGTTAGCACCCCAAGCGATTTCATTACGCTGAGAACCTTTCCGCCGCTCACCGGTGATGAAATTGAGACATACGCTAAGCTTCTATCTTCCGACACGCAGATGAAATGGATTTCGCTCGAACCGCTTGATTCCCGTCGCTATACCGACCAGCATCGCATTCAAAACTTGGTAGAACGCATGTTGGCCTGCACCAAATCGGGTGTCGAGGCAGCGTTTGTGCCAGATCCCATTCATCAACATACCGGCATGATGCTTCCCGATGGTTCGCCAACCCCATTGTTTCTCCCCTGGCGAACACTTTCCTTTCATCTGACGGGAGCGAAATTTATTGGTTCCTTTGCGCTGCGTGGCGGGTCAACCAATCATATTTTTGAACGAGATGGCCAAGCGATCTTGGTGGGCTGGAACAACGCTAAGACCCGAGAACAACTCTACCTCGGTGACGATGTGAAAATGTGCGACTTATGGGGAAATGTATCGATTGTCGAAACGATCGTCGACAATAGCTTTCGAGAGCAAGTCATTGAGTTCAGCGAGGAACCTGTGATCGTCACCGGCTTGAGCTTGCCGATTGCTCGTTGGCGCATCAGTTTCCAGTTGGCCAATTACGAAAATCAAGTTCCAGGCGCTGCGCGATTCAAGCTCAAGGGAGTTTTTTCCAACGGTTTTGATCAAGCGGTTGTTGGAAACCTAGAGCTTTTTGCCCCTGAACTGATCCACAACGACAGCGTGAAGAAAACTTTCGACCTACCGGCTCGCCAAGATGTCGAATTGCCGATCGACTTGAATTTGCGTCCCGATGCCTCCACGGGCAAGCAGATGATCACAGCGATTTTTGATATCCAGGCGGGAACCCAGTATCGATTCCGCGTTTTCAACCCGATGTATATCGGAGCCCAGGATATCGAAGTCGAACTTTCCTACGAAGTCGATCCCGATGGAAATTTGGTAATCCGTCAAGACTTGGTCAATAATACCAATCGTACTCTCGATTTCGAATGCACGCTGTTTGCCCCAGATCGCGTGCATCTCCGGCAACAACTCCTTCAGGTTCCACCCGGGCGAGTCACCCGCTACTATCGCTTGGAACAAGGTGCTGAACTGAAGGGGAAAACGGTTTGGCTGCGTTGCCAACAACTAGACAATGGTCGTTATCTCAACTATCGAACCAATATCGATTGGTAATTCGACCGCCGTAGCAAGCGATCGCATCTTGCGATAAACTTGAACCTCGAGCGCATCATCAAATCTCAACGCTCCGGCCCGCAAGTTCCAGCGATACCCAGGTTGAGTTTCAGCGCAGGCGATGCAGAGTGTCGAGAGTTGAAAATGGCAAACTGGCGAGGCTTGAAATGAATTCGGTTGGAGACGTTGCGAAGTTTCTTCAGGCCATCGCACCCCTGGAATTGGCAGAATCGTGGGATAATGTCGGTTTGCTGGTAGGCAGTGCGGATGCTCCTGTGGGGCGCGTGATGACGGCCCTAACCCTGGTGCCCGAAAATGTCCAAGAAGCAATCGAGATGGCGGCCGATATGGTCGTCGTGCATCATCCGTTACCGTTTCATCCTATAAAACGTATCACGGCAGAAACCACGCCCGGAAGAATGCTGCTCGACTTGATCCGCGGAGGTGCATCCGTTTACTCCGCGCATACGGCTTGGGACAACACAGCAGGCGGCATCAATGAGCAACTCGCGAACGTCATTGGTCTTACTTCCGTCGGCCCGATGCTTCTTGCCAAACATCCAGAACTTGCGAAAAAAAATCTGGGGAGTGGCCGGGTGGGTAATTTGCCCCAAGAATCAACGGTTGAACATGTCGCTCATATACTCCAAAAAACTCTAGCCATTGAAACCGTGTCGCTGGTGTGTGACCGACAAAGATCTGTCTCCAGGGTCGGGATCGTGTGCGGAAGTGGAGGGAGTTTGCTGGCGCTGGCCCGAGAAACCCACTGCCAACTCTTCATAACCGGCGAGGCGACTTTCCATCAATGTCTCGAAGCGCAGTCCTACGGCATCTCGCTGATTCTCTTGGGTCACTTCGCCAGTGAAAAATTTGGTATGAATCAATTAGGAAATCTAATTTCGCAACAATTTCCTGCGATCGAAGTTCGGTCGAGCCGAATGGAAAGCGAACCGAGTGGCCCCTTGTCGCGGTGAACGATCGCCTCATTCCCGACCCGTTTCCCATCCGCTAAGGTTTCTCCAATCGCTAATTTTCGGCGTTATTGAAGAAAAACAAGTTGATTTGATCTACTCGGGAATCGCGGAACGTTGACCCACCTTCCCGACCTCCTAAAATGCATCTGAACGAATGTGGGGTTGGATAGGGTGGGGTACGAGGGACAAAGACATGACAACGCGTTGGCTTGCAGCATTGCCGGTTTATAATGAAGCCGGTTCCGTCAACGGTGTGCTAGACCAAGTCGTGCAACATGCGGAAAACGTTGTTGTCGTCAATGACGGCTCGACCGATGGCACGGCAGAGCAACTTGCTACCCGAGATGACATCACCGTTTTGACCCATGCCCACAATCGCGGCTACGGAGCGGCATTAAACACTGCATTTCAATATGCGATCGAGAATGATTTTGAAATCTTGGTTACTCTGGATTGCGATGGACAACACGAACCGCAGCGAATTCCGAGATTTGTTTCGGCTGCCAAAAACGCCGATATCGTTTCGGGGAGTCGATACCTCAAAACGTATCCCGGGGATAGCGCCCCGCCAGCCCAGCGACTGTTTGTCAATCGTTCCATTACCCGTCAGCTAAATCAGTTGTTAAACCTTCAATTGACGGATGCTTTTTGCGGCTTCAAAGCGTATCGCGTCGACGCGTTACGCTGCCTAAGTATCACCGAGTTCGGCTACGCGATGCCGCTGCAACTGTGGGTCCAGGCGGCGATGCGAGGTATGAATATTATCGAAATCCCCGTTCCGCTGATCTACCTCGATCTTTCCCGAAGTTTTGGTGGCCAATTGGATCAAGCCGAAGTACGTTTGAAGTACTACAATGAAGTGATTCAACGCAGTACGATCGAAATGCAGTCTTTGGGATTCGCGTTGCCGAATTCCAATCCGGCGGCCTGCCAGGAGTGCCCTTGATGTCGATAAGCTCGAAAGATGAACCCTACCTTCACTTTCGAGCGCCGCGCCAGCATGGTGCCGTCCTTTGTGTACCCGATCCGGTATCGATTCGAGCCGAAATCTCAAAAAATTCACACCATTTCGAGACCGAACAAGCATCCATTCGAGGCCAATCTCTTAGGGAGTTACGCCAGTCGGCTCGAAGCGAACTGGCCACGATCTTGAACGTGCCGACGGGCAAACCTTGGATTCTTGGTGGCCATCAACCCGAACTCTTTCATCCGGGTGTCTGGCTAAAAAACTTTGCCTTGCATCGATTGGCTCAAGCCAACCACGCCGTTGCCATCCACTATGTCGTGGATCAGGACGTTTGTAAAAATGTCACACTGCGCGTTCCAACCCTGAACCGCTCCGATGAACTGGAACTTGAATCGATCCCCTGGGATGCTCCTACGGAAGGCGTTCCCTGGGAAAGATTTTTTTTAAAATCACCTGATATCTTTGAACGTTTCGCAGAAACCGTGGGGGAGCGACTGCAAGCCTTCGGTATTCATCCACTGATCCATGCACTCTGGGAACAAGCTGTCCCATTGGCGACATCACAACATTCTGTGGGTGAAGCTTTTGCCATCGCTCGTCACACCATCGAAAAGAAACATGGCCTGCAATCAACGGATTTTTTTAGTCGGCAACTCGTCAGCACCTCCGCATTTCGAATGCTGCTCTTGCACTGGATCGATAATCGAGCACTGTTTCGACATAGACACAACGAATCGTTAGCCCATTATCGCTCGGCTCATCGCATTCGCAGCTCTGCGCATCCAGTTGCCGACCTAAAGCAGCAAGGCCATGAAATCGAAATTCCGCTGTGGGTTTATTCTGCCGAGAATCCTCGCAGACGAGCGGTCTACGCAGCCATAGACTCACAATCCGTTTACCTCACCGATCGCCAGACGGAACTCTTGCGCTGGTCCCAAAAGAGCAGTGATGAATCGATTCTCGAGCAATTTTCTCTTTTGGAACAACGCGGCACTTTTTTGCGCCCGCGCGCGCTTCTGACCACTATGGCGTTGAGACTCCTCTTCGCAGATTGGTTCATTCACGGCATTGGGGGAGGCAAATACGATCAGTTAAACGATATCATGATTCAGCAATTCTTTGGTATCACTCCACCCCAGTACTCCGTGATCACCGGAACACTCTACCTTCCCATGCAAACCAGCACTCCGAAGGCGACAGAACAGAGAACGCTCAATGGCGACCTCGCCAGGGAACATTATCAACAGTGGTTACAATGCAAATCGCAGTGGCTATCCGCTCGGCAACTGAAACGTAGGCACTTTTATCATCCGGAAACTTTGGCTCGGGAGCCGCCACCCGCTTTACTCCGTTTACTGGAAATGAAATCTCAACTGCTCAGGCAAATTCCTCAGCGAGGCCCAAAACGAGATTGGCATCGAAGACTTTCCGAGGTTCGCGATCAAATCGCCGAATTGCTTGGGATAGGTTCTGTCGATTATGCGGCTGGTATTGAATCCTCCCGACGCGCTATGCAACAAGCGCAAATCCGAATCTCGCGAGAATTCAGTTTGGCACTTTTCCCAGAACAGTGGCTGGTGTCAAAAATGCAACTGCTCGCAAATCAATGCTGCCCCGAGTTACCGTGATGCCCGCCGAAAACAACTGTCCAGACGAGCTCTCAAAGTTCGGGAACATCCGAAATAACTCGCCGGGCCTTTTTTTTGCATAAATCAGGGACACGTCGAACCGAGCGAATTCGACGCAAACTCTTTTCTAACATAGACTTATTATTGACATCCGCCGTTTGGATTTTCCTCTCGATCAAGACGACTGTAACGGATGATACGCATGTCTGGGGGTAAGCGACCTAATTTCAGTACCCAACCACCGGCGCCAACCTTCACGTTGGGCACTAGGTGGTTATACTCTAACTGATGTTGATTGCTAAATGATTGGAAAACAAAGATGCGGCATCCCAATTTAGATAAGCTCCTCAAGGACTGGTCGTTCGATCCACATTCTCTGAGCGTCCGACTCATCAAAGGCGATGATGGGAGAGATGTTGTACAGATGAGAGTGGATATGGGAGTGCTTCAGATGGAGACCCGAGGTCGTCCAGATGGAGCGCAACCGAGCGGGTTTCAGACCTACTTGGCTTACTTGCTGGATGTCGAGTCGAAAAATCCAGAATTGGTTTTGGATGAAGAGCAGTGCTTTGAGGTCGATCGAGAGTTTGTTCAATATTATCACCGGCGAATCTCTTGGCTCCGCTTGCAGTACTATCGACGCGCCTGCGCCGACGCAGACCATACGTTAGCCCTGATGGATTTTTGCAAAGGCCACTCTCCAGATGACGAATGGACTATGAATCATGAACAGTACCGTCCCTTCGTTCTCTTCCATCGAACCCAAGCGGCCGCGCTAGCTGCATTAGAGGAGTCTAACGCCGAAGAAGCTGTAACTGAAATTAACATGGGTTTGGAAAAAATCCGCGCAGTGTTTGTCGAACACGAAGTGGAGGATGAGTTCGACGATGATGAACTCGTCGGTCGCTTGACTCAACTCCGCGAGTCCTTACGCGAAGAGTATTCAATCGGCAAGACGCTGCAGGAACGACTGCGTGAAGCTGTCGATCAAGAACAATATGAACTCGCAGCCCGACTGCGCGATGAACTCGCCAAACGGCACGGCGCTTAATTCACTGGCAACCAGATAACTCAACCCCACATCGCTAGATGTTATGTGACTCGAGTTGCGACAGCCAGGGCTCGAGGCACTCGGAATCAAGTGGAAAGCATCCCAAGCTGGGCTGTTTAAATCAACAAGCCCCGCGCGTCGACGGGCCGCTGTGTAATCCGGTCGTTTTCAACCCAGTAAAAGTGATTTTGCAGATTGACGCACACGCAAATGTGATTGGGGATGATGGTCAGGCGCGTTCCGACCACTGGAGCTTGAGTATCTGCGGCGAATTCGATTTCGCCATGCTCTTCGCTCAATCGAGAAATCTTGGCACTGGAGTACTCCAGGACGCAACCGAAACCGCTATCGGGGGCCGGACCACATCGATCGCTCGAGAGCGTTTTGCTTCCTGCATCAACAATGCATTTGCTGGACGTGGGACGACTCACGACCGTGCATAATACGCGGGCCGCACATTGATCAACGGTAGCCACACCGAGCCGCAATTCGTTGACATCGTTGTAGACATAGGTCCCAGGGCGAATTTCGGTCAACCAGCGGTTTAAATGAGATAGTTTGGCAGTAGGCGTGGAGCCCCCGGAAACGATTGCATCGGGCAGTCCCAATGCCTTCCAACGAGTAAGAAACTCACCTAATTGGTCGATGTAGTTGGACCATTGAGGGTCGTCGGCTGTGGAGCCAACATTTCCCGGAAAGCACATTACGCCCCTGAGCTTCAAGCCCGGCTTGCTTTCCACTGCGGTTGCGAGTTCCAACGCCTGCTGAACGGAACGAAATCCGGTCCTCTGAAAACCGACGTCCAAGTCCACCATCACCCCGAGTTCGACTCCAGCCTTCCCTGCCCCCTGGGAGATGTAGTCGGCTGCCTCCACAGAATCGATGCCTACGCGAATAGGCTTGGTTTTGGCCAATTGAATCACTTTTCCTAGCCTAGCTGAGCCGATGGGAGGATACGCGATGAAAACCTCCTCGCTCACCTCGCTCATAACCTCGGCTTCGCCCGCTTTGGCAACCGTCAGCGCAGTCGCCCCTGCCTGTACCTGCAGTTGACCGACCCAGCGAGATTTATGGGTTTTTGTATGAGGCGATAGTTTGAGGCTATGCTCGTTGCAGTAACTTTGCATCGAGGCGATGTTCTTTCGCACGATTTCGTCCGACACAACCAAGGAGGGGGTAGGCAAATCATGACAAGTGGTGAAGGGATCAACCATTTTGCATACCTTTATTTTCAATTCGACAAAATATCAACGAGGGGCCCTGCAATCGCCCCGGCGTGCGGGTATTCTACAAAGAATCGGCGGCCGTTGTGTCACCCTGAGACACAATCTTTTTCGAATCATCTATCGCTTTTTTTGCTGCGTACCATGAATCCTCCGCAGGCCTCGGTGAAGACTCCTACAGCCCCCAGCGTTTCCTATCGCTGTGTCTGCGGCAATGTGTTCGACTTGAATCCGAACCTGGGGGGACATTGCCAACACTGTCATCGCGAGGTTCCCGCAGCCGCTTTTCGTGATTCCATGACGGCGACCGTCAGTCTCAACTCTCTTGAGGAACCTGCGTATTGGGACTTTTCCACCGAGCACACTGACCATGATCCACATATCGGCCTGCGTCTAGATCATTTTCTGCTGGAACGACGCTTGGGTGAAGGTGGAATGGGTGTGGTCTATCGAGCATTGGACACATCGCTCCAGCGATACGTGGCCGTCAAAGTATTGCGCAGAAATGTTGCCGAGAGAGGAGGACGACATTCGATCGATCAACTGCTGCAAGAGGCAGTTGCCCAAGCTCGTTTGAATCATCCCAACATTGTTACCATCTACTACGTCGGACAACATAACGATGAACCATTCTTAGCGATGGAATTGGTATCCGGTAGAACGCTAGCCCAACAAGCTAAGGAAGAACCTCTCCCGTTCCATCATCTGATTCATTTAGCAGTGCAAGTGGTAGACGCACTTCGTCACGCCAGTCAGTTCGGCATTGTTCATGGCGACATCAAACCGAGCAATCTTTTGGTTGCCAATTCAACCAGGATTAAACTAAGCGACTTTGGGCTATCCCGATTAATCGCTGAGGATCAGGAACACAAATCGATCTCGGGTACCCCCAATTATCTCGCACCCGAACTGTTGTCGGGGGCATCGAATTCTCCGCAAAGCGACATGTATTCGCTTGGCGTCACTTTGTTCGAACTCACGTTTCAGCGACTCCCGATCGAATTAAAGGGGGATTCGTTAGCCGAAAAACTTGAGAAACATCAAACATCCAATGTAGATTTCCCCACGACTTGGCCACCATCAGTTCCATTAGGTTGGAAAACCATTCTTACTAAACTACTCTCCAAGAACCCAGAACAACGTTATGAAAATTATGAGTCTCTGCTGGAGGAACTGTATACGCTGATTCCCATCGGCTCGACTGTTGCCGGTTTTGCACCGCGGGCTGCAGCATTTTTGATCGATCAATTGCTTCTGCTCTGTTTTGCATTGCCTTTATTCGCTTGGACGGCAATTGCCCAGCTTTCAAGCTTATCCAATTACTGGAGCTGGACGAGTTGGATATCAGCGTTTGGCATGATTCTATTGCCGTTTATTTATATCGCTTTTGTCGGTAGTGGTCGGCGTTCGTTAGGGCGAATGCTTTTTCAAATTCGCGTGGTCAATTCGTATGGATTACCCTTGGATAAACAACGCTTGATGCTCCGCGAATTCGTGCGTTGCTTGCCCGTCATCACGTTGACTTGGGGAATGGTAGCTGGCAGCGATAGTATATTTCATCAAGCAACACAAACGTTCGTGTTCCTTTTTGTACTAGCGAATATTGCCACGATGCTCTTCTACCGAACGGGTCATGCCCTCCACGATTATCTCTTCAACTCGTCTGCCGTACTTGACTTTTCTCCCTCTCGCGCAAGCATATCTCGGAGTCTCGCCCCGCCGACATACTAGGTAGACTTAACGACTTTACAATACACACACCGAGACTCGATTGACCTTCGAGAATGAGATGCCAGATAAAAAACGCGCCGCAGTGGCATCGTCAAAAGGTAAAGCCGAACAACGTACGGATCGCAAACTGATCTTCGTACTGGGTGACCAACTGGATATTGAGAGCCCATTGTTGGCGAATATCGATCCGGAACTGGATATCGTTTGCATGGCCGAAGTGGTGGAGGAAGCCACTCATGTCTGGTGTCACAAATCGCGGCTTGTTTTCTTCTTCGCTGCTATGCGACATTTTGCAGAGGATCTTAAAAAACGAGGGATTCCGGTTTGGTATCACACACTCACCGCCGACCCAAAACAAGACACCGTTCATTCCTTGGGGGAGGCTCTAAAATATGCTGCCAAGAAATTTAAACCAACTCGGATTGAGATTCTTGAGCCAGGCGATCTGCGTGTCTTACGTGAACTACAAGACATTGCGAAACAAATCGAAATGCCGGTCGCTTTTGAATCCGATCCCCATTATTTTTTGAGCCAAGCGGAATTTGGTCACTGGAGCAAGGACCGACAACTATTTGTCTTGGAGCATTTTTATCGCTACATGCGAAAGCGATTTGAAATCTTGCTCGATGATGAGGGAGCACCGGTTGGAGGAAGCTGGAATTACGACAGCGACAATCGGAAAAGCTTCGGGAAAAATGGACCAGGGAAAATCGTACCGACCAAGAATTTTGCCCCCGATGCGATTACCCAAGAAGTGATCGACATGGTGGAAAGCCGTTTTGCTCAACATCCTGGAACCACCTCGCAGTTTGATTTGCCCGTAACTCGCCATCATGCTCTACAGGCACTCCGAGACTTCATTCAACATCGCTTGCCCAATTTTGGGCAATTTCAAGATGCGATGTGGAATGGAGCAGAGGAACTGAATCACTCCCGCTTATCGCCGATGCTCAACGTGCATTTGCTCAATCCTCGCGAGGTGATCGCTGCAGCTATTGATGCACTGAATTCGGAGCATGCATCGCTCAGTAGCGTCGAAGGATTCGTAAGACAAATTTTAGGCTGGCGCGAATTTGTGCGGGGAATCTACTGGCACTTCGCCCCCGAATATGAATCACTGAACTACTTCAAAGCGCGTTATGAATTACCGCAGTTCTACTGGGACGGAAAAACAGAAATGCCTTGTGTGGCGGATGCGATGCGATTGGTTCGCGACAAAGCGTACGCCCACCATATTCAACGTTTGATGGTCTTGGGACTACTCGCCCAATTGATCGGTGTCGATCCGTATGAATTCCATCGCTGGCATATGGCCATGTATGCCGATGCGATCGATTGGGTTAGCTTGCCGAACACTCTCGGCATGAGCCAATTCGGGGATGGTGGTATCGTTGGGACTAAACCTTACTGCGCTAGTGGTGCCTATATCGATCGGATGAGTAATTATTGCAGCGGCTGTCGCTACAACCCCAAGGAGTCGATCGGCCCAAAAGCTTGTCCATTCACAACACTGTATTGGGATTTTTTAGCCAGAAACTATGAGCAGTTAAAGGAGAATCAGCGACTAAAGTTTCAGCTGACGGCATTTGAGAAAAAAGACCCCGAACTTATCAAACAGATTCGCCAAGCCGCCGACGAGCTGCGCAATAAATGGAAACTCAAGTCCAGTTGACCCACGCTGAGCGCTACAGATCTTTTTCTGTATCCAGCAGCCGTAAGCTTGAGCCTGCTGCCCTGTGGCTTAGGCCTTCACTGAGCTGTAGAGTCAGAGCTGTAGAGTCAGAGCTGTAGAGTCAGAGCTGTAGAGTCAGAGCTGTAGAGTCAGAGCTGTAGAGTCAGAGCTGTAGAGTCAGATGAAACAATCTACTTGACACTTCACTGAAGAGACATTGACGCTTTGCGGCGCCGCGCTGAGTGGGCTAGTCCTCAGCGGCGAGCTCTTTTTCTAGCTCTTCGGATTCTTTTTCACCGATTCGAATTTGACTGGTGAAATAATAGATCACTCCAATGAGCGAAATGAAGATCGTGACGAGACGATAAGCGGCCGCGACCGCTAGGCCGCTGAACGTTTCATCCACACTCGGTAATTGCTTGAACATCTCAACCAGCGCGAGTTCTTGAACACCCAAGCCTGCAGGCGCAATCGGAAGGGCACCGGCAACCATACCTGATGGAACCACCTGAACATGCTCCAGAAATGAAGGAGGATTTTTATAGAGGCCAGCTGAAATCATATAAAAACTGCAGGCCAGTGCAGAATGAACGATTAAACTCATCATCATAACGACCAGTACCAATCCTGGTCGACGTTCAAAAACACGCAGTGATCCCACCAGACGCTTCAGTGTGCTCCCCACGTAAGGAAACCGCTGAACTACCTTCTCGATCCAGTCAAAAGTTTTACCACCGATCATTGCGACACCTAAACCGATGGCGCCGATAATGCAAAGAACGATGCCAGCGCTGCGAATGCCAGCTAGCAATGGCGTCAATTTTTCGTCCGGCATCAGAAGAAGACTGGCGGTTGATAACACAACCAAGCCATAGAGCCCAACGGCTCGATCGACGAGTACCGAAGCTAGGGCTGCCGCTCCAGAATGTTTCTTTTGCCGGGCTACGGCAATCGCTTTGAACAGATCTCCGCCGACACTTCCCGGCGAGACCATTCCTAAAATCTGACCGATAAATCCAAGTCGAATCGCATCCGAGGGGCCCAGATCGATACCAACGCCTCGAACAATCCACATCCAGCGAATGAAACTGACGCACAGTGCGGTCCCGCAAGACAAAGTTGCCGCCCCGAGCAACCACCAATTTTTGGGCTGGCGGCGCAAGATCTCCAATTGCTCTTGGTCGACTTGCCAAAAGAGCCAAGGGAGTATCACGATGGGAATGGCAAATTTAAGCCATTTCAGATAGGGACGCATTTCGGATAGCGTTACAGCCTCACGTGAGATGGGAAAAGATGGGACTCTCCGAGTTTAATCCGTTTGCACCATTTTGGCAGTCCTTAGTGCGTGCCGGTAAATAGAAAATAGCCGTTGATGTCCGGATAAAACGATTGAGCAATCGAGCCTTCCGAAGAGACTTCCGATCGAAAAAAGATTTAAGCATCGATAGTTGTCAAAAGTCCGGATATTCCGATTGCAAGGGATATTTGTGGGGCACTATCATGGTGACTTTGAGACACTAATGAACATCGTCTTGTGGATTCTCTCGCCATGAAATCGATTCTCCCGCGTTTCGCGTTAGCTCTAATTCTGCTGTGCCAATGCATTCCCTTCGCTACAGCAAATGAGGCTGAACAACTCAAGAAATCCTTAACGCCAATTCTAACCACGCTGCAATCGACGAGCGTGCCTTTTACCATCGAAGGATCGGTCACTGTTCCGATCGATAATAAACAACAGCAGGTCGACTTGCGTATTAGTCGCTTCTCGTCGACCAGCTTCGATTTGGAGCTAACGCACCAAGATTACGCGATACGTTTGGTTCGCAACAACGATACAACCTCGCTGTTGCTCCCCAAACATCAAGTGGCTTTCCAAGGCAAAGGCGAAGTTACCGGTGAAGATCATTTGCAACTTGAAGGGATCATCGATCGCTTGATCAGCAACCAGTCCGAGGTCGCTCAAGCTAAGCCGCTGCTTCAAACACTTGATCCCGACGCAATTGTGTTCACGCTTTCAAGTTTGCTGAAATTGTCCGCAGGAAAAAGTCCCAACAGCTGGCTTGTCGATGATGCAGAAGTCACCATCGATGGTTCACTGGGCAACATTTCGGTCACGTCCAAAGATGTACTCGTCAAGCTCAACATTACCAGCAGGGCAGACTCGAAAGCGGCGGCCCAATTTGAAATTCCAAGCGGTTACCGCATCGAATCGATTCCACGAACCGACCTAGAACGACAAGTAGCGCGAGGTGTACGGCGAGCCTTAGAGATTTTGGCGCCTGGCCCCCAACTGTTGTCGCCCAAGGAAAAAACACGCCAAGTTGAAAACGGCGAATTGCGATGGATCAACCATCAACGTGTTGTCTTGCTTCGCGGTACTCCAGAGCAGATCGGACGCGCACATGGAGAACTTCTGAAGGCAGAATGTCAACGCTGTATCGACTCAGTCCTTTACACCTTTGGGTTAGCTCAGACGATCCAATCCGGACGATGGTTTCCTAATGAGTTGGCAAACGCCTACCAGCGTCTTTCGCCACACATTCCCGAGAGACACAAAGTTGAAACGAGAGCTCTGGCAACCAGCCTCGGTCAAGATCTTGCCTTGATGGAGGTCATCAACGTTTTCCCGGAGCTGTTTCATTGTTCGGGATTTGCGGTTTTTGGCAAAGCGACAAAAGATGGAACTCTGTATCACGGTCGAGTGCTGGATTACATGACAGCCATCGGTCTGCAAGATGCCGCTACCACGTTCATTGTTGCTCCGGAAGGACAACATCCTTTTGCGAATGTCGGATACGCCGGATTTATCGGATCGGTCAGCGGAATGAATGCCTCGAAGATTTCGCTGGGTGAAATGGGTGGTCGAGGAGAAGGGAAGTGGGATGGCGTTCCCATGGCTACCTTGATGCGACGCGCTTTAGAGGAATGCGACACACTCGACGAAGTCATCGCCCTCTGGAAGGATAACCCCCGCACATGCGAATATTACTACGTTTTTGCCGATGGGAATAATCGCACCGCTGTTGGTGTTGCTGCCACACCTGAGAAACTGGATCTGGTTTATCCCGGCCAATCCCATGAATTGCTCGGCGAAGGCATTGAGGACTGCGTGGTATTGTCCGCCGGCTCGCGGCTTGAATTGCTGAGAAAACGAGTGCGGGAAGGCTACGGAAAATTTGATACTCCATCGTCTATCGATTTGATGGATCGCCCCGTCGCTATGGAATCCAACCTCCATAACGTACTTTTCGTTCCCGAAAAAGGACTGCTCTATGTGGCCAATGCGAGCCATAAAGAACCCGCCGCCAATCAACCCTACGTGGAACTAAATCTTGTTGAACTTCTGAACTCTCTTAAGGCTTCCGATCCACAAGCTTCTCTCAGCACCGCAACCTCAAGCAAAATAGCTTCGGTTACGACGGGTTCGAATTCCGAACCAAAACCTGCAAAGCTGCTTCCGCAACCTGCCGCTGGGACCATCTTCCGGAGTCGTGACTCTCTGAAAAGCGGCATCGATTCGGTTGAGGATGCCAATGAGTGCTTGGCAGGCCTTTGCTGGAAACCCGCTACTTTTGACGTTCACTATCGTGAAGCCTGGAATGGTCATGGAGATGCGATGATTCAATTTGCTTCGCCATTGGCCAATGGACATTCGACCAACGACAACGTTTCCATGGAGTGGTATCAAGTTAAGGACGACAATGGACAAATCAAGTCCGCCCCGGCCGTGGTTGTCGTGCATGAATCGGGAAGCGGTATGGTGGTGGGGCGACTGATCGCGAATCAACTCAATTCGCTTGGTCTGCATACATTCATGATCCATCTCCCCTTCTATGGACCACGACGTGGCGATGGAGGAAGGCCCAATGGAAAAGAACTCTTCACGACGATTCGGCAAGCAATTTCCGACGTCCGTCGCGCTCGCGATGCCGTAGCTGTTCTACCTGGTGTCGATTCAGCCAACATCTCGCTGCAAGGTACAAGCCTCGGAGGGTTCGTGAGCGCCACCAGCGGAGCCCTAGATGATGGATACCAAGCTGTATTCATCACCCTGGCCGGTGGCGGGCTTTATGATGTGATCAAAAATGGCGAGCGCGATGCGGCCAATCTTCGTGAGGAACTCGAAAAACATCAAGTGACCGATCAACAACTCAAGGATCTGCTCAACACGATCGAACCACTGCGTTTGGCACATCGCTTAAATCCAGAAAGAACCTGGGTTTACAGTGGAAAATTCGACAATGTCGTGCCACCTATCAGCTCCATTCGATTAGTTGAATCCGCCAAACTACCGAAAGATCATCATGTCGAAATGCTGGCCGATCATTACAGCGGAATCGTTTTTCTACCCTTCATCCTCAACCATATGAAGAATCGAGTGCTGGAGTACGACGTGGCCAATACCAAATGAGCGGTCGATGCGATTAAAGATCCTCTAAACTTTCGATAAGTCGATCGATGATGGCTTCATCTGTTTTGGGGTTAAAAAATACCGCTTTCCAAGCCGGCAGTTCATAGCCATTTAATTCCAGACCTATCGACGTGGTGTAGCTCAATCGAGCGTCGATCGCTTCATTCATGTTGCGATCTCGCTTATCGAATTGTCTCCGTATCTCGGAAAAATAACGTCCCACTTCTTCCGAGGTAAGTTTTCCTTGTTCAAGGTCCTGATAGATTTTCTTGGCGTTGCGTCCTTTGGAAAGCACCCACCAGACAACGTTGGCGCCACACGTATCCGGATTGAGTACGCAGCAATACTCAAGTTTCTCTAAACGCTTCTTCAGATAGAGGGCCAGTTCCAGAGCTCTCGCGGTAAGCATCTGCCAGCCGATCAAGCCAATGCTGTTGAGTGAAGCCATGACACAGTAGGGGCCAATACCTGGTCGCGAGCATTCCAAGGTAAATAAAGCGGGATCGCGACGGCTATCAGCTTCGCAGAAATAGGGAGTATCAGCCACGGAACGAGACAGATACCGCAAATCGGCTCGTTGATTGACGATGATCGCGCTGCTGGGGTAATGAGCCCGCCCCATCTTATGGACATCAATGGTGATACTGTCGGCATATTGCAATCCTCGCGCATGCCTTTGAGCTTGCTCGATCCACGGCAGGAGTTGTTCGGAAAATTTTAAAGGATTCTTGTGAAGATCATAATCACCAAAAAAGCAAAGTGTCCAACCCACGGCCGCATCGACATGCAGATGGGGAACCGCCGTGGAGTATTTCTGTGCGGTGGACTCGATCATCTGGCGAATTCCGGCCACATCATCGATTCCAAAGGCGTCCGTTGTACCGAAAGTGGCAACAACATAAGCGACTTTTTTGCCGGCTTGATACAACTCCTCTAGTTTTTCCTGCAATTTGTCGAGGCGGATTGCCATCTTTTGATCGACGGGAACTGAGTGCAGCGAATTCAACCCCATTCCCAACCAACCCACTATGGTCTTATTGCAGTAGTGACTGGCATCTGAAACAACGGCCGCCAATTGATTGGCTTGGACTCCGTGCTGCATGGCGCCGGGCAAGACTTTTTCAACGCCAATTTTTCCCGCATATAAATTCGAAATCGTTCCTCCAGAGGTGAAAACACCCCAGGGATCTTTGGTGTGATAGAACACAAGATTGGCTAGAGCGGTGATGGACTTTACTTCAAGCTCATTGGACCGTTGACTGTAGCTATCGGTGCAGAGGTTTGGATTTTTCAGGAGGCAGGCTAGGGCACCGATCAACGAAGCAAAGTTGGCAGGGCCGCGAACATTCTCCAGATGCAATGGACTCGACCATCCATCGGTACCCCAAAAATATGGAAAAATGGCATCGCGTGCATCCTTCAAGTTTCCGGGCAATAGATGGATTTCCGGATTGGCCTGCGCAGTCTCATAGTTTTGTGACATGCACGAACCGGGGGGCAAGGCTTGCTCGGCCTCCATCGCGGCGAGGAACTCGCCAAATATCTCTGTGATCACAGAAGATTGGCAGTCAAAAAATGTATGTACCACATTTTGATACTGGTCGCGATCCATAGGCACCCGCCGAGCAAAAGCATTCGTAAGTCAGAATCAGTGTACGGTGTGACCGCCCGTTACAGATAAGGTTTGGCCCGTTACGAAAGAGGATGCATCGCTGGCATAATAAACACACGCTCCGACAAGATCTTCCGGAACACCCCAACGTCCTGCTGGCACCGTTGCCAGGTAGGCATCTTTCATTTCCTGAGGGTCCTGTTCGTGACGCTCCACGGGTATCCAGCCGGGGGCAATCATATTCACCGTGATTCCGAACGGAGCCAACTCGCGCGCCAGACTTCGCGAAAAGCCTGTCTGTCCACCTTTAGCAGCGACATACGCAGTGAAAGGACTCACGCCAAGCTGAAATACCTCGCTGGTGATGTTGATGATACGTCCCCAGCGTTGAGATTTCATGTGCGGTAAAGCGGCTCGCGTCAATAGAAAGGGACTTTTAATAAAAAAGTCTATCATCGATTGGTAGAAGTCCCAATCGTATTCCTCGATCGGTTTTTGAGGCTGAGCAGGAGTCGCGTTGACGACAACAATATCTACGGGGCCGAGAGTTTGCTGGATCGCCTCGAACATGCTCGCCACTTCGCTTTCGTCGATGACATTGGCGCGAAAGAGCCCCCCTTGGCAACCTGCCGAACAGAATTCCGCATAAGCATTTTCGGCCGCCTGTTGATTATTGAAATAATTCATCGCGACCTTGGCACCCGCTCGCCCCAGCCCCAGAGCGATCGCCTTGCCTAAACCTTTCGAGCTCCCCGTTACCAAGGCAACTCGACCATCTAGACGAAACATTTCCGATGGCTCCTGAGACATTTTGTGGATCCCTTTGAACTTGAAGAGTGCTGGCTGGTCAAGCTAGTCACTCTGGCTTTTTGCCGAACACCAACCGCATTACCGCGCAGCTCGCTATACCGCGGCGACCGAGTTATGTTTGTACGAACGAAGCCCTTGAAGAACAAGCCCCCGCTGGATCCGCGCGAAAAAATAGCCGCAGTCCGATAATGCGGACGGCGGCTTACATTTATTGCTTTCCCGCGGAATATCCGACGAAAAAAACGAGTCGGCCGAGTGAGCCTTTATTTATTCGCGTTTCAGTGAGAATGCGGTGTAATGAATACCCGATTCATCCTCGGTCACAAAAGCTCCGGATGGAGTCAAATATTTTTCAACTACCGAAAACGGAGGCAACTCATATTTATCGAGGATTTGTGAGAGAGCCTCGAACACAGGGTTATTTGTGCTCGCATCTTGCAATCTCTGCTTGTTGGCGGGATCCCGCGCCATTTCATAGAACACCCGCAACGATTCCTGCGGACGTTGGAACATCAAGATCGAAGACTCCTTCTCTTTCAATTGCTCTTTGACTTTTTCTGAAATCAATTTGTAGTCTTCTGCATCAGCCAACAGATCGCGTCTTCCCTCCTTCGCGGAAATGATCTCATCGATCATATAAGTGTCATCTGAGAAAAAGAAATAGTCTTCCATGACACCATAGCATGGCTTGGGGCGACGAACTACATCTTCCGATGGACCATTCTCACCGCGAGTTCGACCTTCAAAGGTGTAAAAACTCCCAGCGACTCCCGATTTCGCTGTCGGAGCACTTCCAGCCGTTCTTTCGATAAAAGCGGCGATTTTCGGAAGAACCGATTCTTTGAACTTCTCAGGATCTTTCAACTGTACCGCAAACAAGTTCGTGCCACTGTTCACTCGAAATGGCTTTACAAAACCTTGGACGATTGTCACTCGCCCAGCCATTTGATCAATAAGATCTTCCTGAATCTTGATATCGACACGCTCGCCCGCTCGTTCCATCTGCCCCTTGAACCAGTCTTCACCTTGAAAGTTGTCGACAATTTTCCCAACCGCGGCGACCGTTTTGGGGACATCCCAATTCAATGTCATGTAACTGCCAATGTCCTCTGGAACCCAAGGTTCAGGAGTCGTCGAACCATTTTTCGGGCGCAGCACTTCCAGCAATCCACGACGAGGACTCGCTAATTGGATGTGCCCGTGAATGATCGAGTCAAACTCTTCGGTACCCAAAATCAACGAGCCACCTGCGGATTGAATTCCATCCACTCCCAGAGCAGGTAAAATAGCCAGAACCGCAGTCCCTGCAGCATTGCCGCTGGAATTGATCGATTCCTTGAGAATCGCAATCGGATCGACATACGCCGAAGCCTGAGGTCGCTCCCCGTCAGAACCGACACATTGACTCATCACGGTCAAGAATTTTCGATTCTCCGCGAGCGATTTGTATTTCTCTTTGCCTTCGCCTACGTTGCCTTGCCAGACATTGGCCAATTTGCGAGCCGCATCGACCTGAGTCACCGCCACAAATACACCTTGGTCGACAAAATAGGCAATCTCTTGATCCGCTCGATTGCGATTTTTCCAAATCACCAGCGTCAGATCGCCTACCTTTTCCTCCGTTCGATCTGCTCCTTGTGCTGCTTGCTCCTCGGCGCGAGAGAGAATGATCTCCAACGCCGGCAATTCATCGCCCGCTTCTAGCATCGCCGCGAAAACGGGCCTCTTCTCATTGAAATAAAAACCAAACGCCATTTCACCATTGGGGATCGCTAACAACTCTTCCAAGTTGACCCCAACCACTTCTTGCATTTGAGCCGTCAACTTCACCGCAGAACCGTAAAGCTCATCGACGATGGGCTTCAATTCAGGATCGCTGAACATCTTTCCCGTGGAGGCTTCGGACATTTTCGCTTTCATATCGCGACTGTCGTCGACTCGAAAATAAACCAGTGTTTGAGCCGGCAATAACTGAGGTGCCGATGGGCGTTCTGCCATCGCGAACGAAGCAAGAGACAACGAAAGAGTGCCAGCTAGAACTGCACCGACCAACGCTCGTTGTCCCAATCGCTGGAGAAAACCGGTTGCAAATTGTTTGCTAATCGAAAACTTCATTCACTCTCCCCTTTAATCTTCACCAACTATTTGAATGTCGAATCGTATTCAAGTTCGCTCAACTGACTCAAAAGACGACGATCCATTCTGTCAACCGCGACTCAACATCCGCAGCTTACGCCGAGGCGGTTGATGATGCGACAAACAGGCTCTAGATCACTACCCTCTGCTGCCAACCTTGGTTTCACCCCACTTTTAGGCGAAACAGAAGCATTTTATAGTGGTGAGAGAAACTTCTCTAGACGACAAGTGTTAGTAGGCTAGCCTCCTGAAATCTGGATATGCGGACGCTAGCTTTTCCCAGCCCGCATATCCCTACTTCTAGGCGTTTCGATGACGTTGGTTCACTAAGTAGTCGATATTCGACGAAACCCTATTGGTCGACTTTATTTTTTGGGTAGCTTTGCCGCAGGGTATAATTCTATACTGATGATGTGACTCTCGAGAGGGAGTGAGGATAGTCGACACGGTACCCAACTTTCCCGATATGATTGAAACTTTAGGCAGGTGCAACCATGTTTCGCCCCATGCTCCTATGTGGATTGGCAACCCTGTTGGTATCTTCATCGATTTACGCCCAGTCCAACCGGACTTCCGCTACGTCGAGCAGTTCGGTTAATTCGTCAAGAACGACCTCATCCTCGTCCAGTCGCACCTCGGGCACTGGCGGAACAACATCGATGGGTGATTTTCAACCGATCGAGCGCGGTGGATTTGTCGGGCGAAGCCAGGAAAGTGGTTTTGTCGGACGCTCATCTTCCGGAACCAGCGGCGGCATGTCTGGAATGGGCAGATCCGGTATGGGAATGGGTATGGGGATGGGTGGTATGGGAATGGGAGGCATGGGTTTCGGGGGTATGAATTCCCGAGGCATGAACAGCCAATTTGGGGCACAAAATAATAGCCAAAATAAAAAGAGTACCATTCGAGCTACTGCAAAGGTCCGCTTCCCCTACGCGCGACCGCCAGCAACTCAGGTTTCACGAACCGTCATGGCTCGTTGGAATCGAATTCCTTTGCCAGAGAGATTTAATGGCGTTTCCCTGAATTTCGTGAATGGAGTCGCCACTCTGTCAGGTAAAGTAGCGACTCCGGAAGAGAAGCGAATGGCGGAAAAGCTTATCTTGCTCGAGCCTGGCGTTTCCTCGGTCCAAAATCAGCTGGAAGTGGTTGCAACTGAGAATTCGAATTGATGGCGTTCGTTGCTGCCGCTGGCATGGTCGGTGCAACTCCCTGAATGGTCTGATTTGAATTCATGTCATGGCTGGTGCTGAGACCATAGTTTGCACCTTGAGGGACATTCCCATGTTGACCCGAAGCCAGAGGCTGTGCCGTCCCTAGCAGTGCCGATTGCGTTTGAGCATCGATTCCAGCCGATTGCATTTGCAACAATGTTTTGGCCGTTGGAGTAAGCGCCTGGACTGATTGCCCGTTGGTCATCTCAGCATTCGGGAAAGGGCTTGCCGTCGAGTTGCCTTGCCCCAAACGATTGCCAGCGCGCGGCGGCAATTGAATCGTGGTGGTTTTTAGACCGCTCGATGGGATACTGCCGTTCGACATATTGTTCTGCCCAAAGCTTGCCGGTTGCGCGGATGCCTGCTGATAACCGGTCTGCTGATAACCGGCTTGCTGCAAAGCGTTTGGCTGGTAGGGACCTTGGAAGGCTGCCTGTCCCACCGCTCCAGGATACAAAACTTGCGTGTTGTAATTGGCGGAGGAGACTCCCGGCGGCATGGGGTTATTTTGTGGAACCGATGGTGCCACGGATGGATAGCCAAGGCCGCTGTTTGAATTGGGGCTTCCCGCTGGATAGATGGTTGGCGGATAACCACTGGCTGGTTGCCGAGATTGTGGCTGCATGAGCATGGCCTGTTGGGGTGCGAATGGTTGTATCGCGCCACCGTTACCGCCAAGGGACGGAGGTGCCATCGAATTCTGTGGTGTTTTGCCGGGGAGAGTTAACTCGGCCGGATCTCCATAAACCACTTGATCATCATCCAGTTTGAAAATCGGAATGAGCGAAACTCTCTTTACATTTCCCCCGGCTTCATCCCAGGGAATCCAAATGCTGTAAGACGCCCCCAGGTCGGATTTGCTGAAGCGTTCCGCAAATTGTTCCGGTGAAAACTTAAACTTCTTATCGGGGACCGTCTTTTTATCTGGAGATTTCGCGGTCGAGAGACCAACATTGGGTGCAGGTTCTTCGTAGCCATAGATCATCAACTCCCCTTTGACGGGAACAGCGATACTTTTCTCATTGTAAAAATACAAACGGCCCCCGAAACCGCGCATCGGAGCTTGGCCGGGCACTGTCATAACGTCGGGACTCCAAATGACCGCGATTCTCTGCGGTTTTTGATAGTCCTTCGCAAACCGGCTCAATGGCCATTCCACGTACTCCTTTGCTTTTCCCCAATCGCCAAAAGAGCTACAGCCTAGATTCATGGCAAGCATAGCGAGAGCTGAGAAAAGACAAAGTCGAGTTGTATAGTGCATGATGTTTCTTCCTTGAAACTACCAGTTGGCCGGCCTTGGGATCAATCTTCAATCGCCTACAAAATGGCTGAACTTATCGCCGCATAACGTTGGGCTGCTGGGCGGGTTGGAAGTTCTGAGGATTCGCCATGGGCTGGTTCGGGAATGTATTGCTTGGAACTGTATTGTTCGGAACATAGTTGGCTTGCATTGGAGACTGCGGTTCGGCATACATGGGCTGAAACCGCTGAGCCGCATTGGGTTGCGAATAGAAGCCCGCTTGCGTGGGATTCGAATCACCATTGCCGTAATAGCCTGCGGGATCAATGAGCATTGGATTCACTACTCCACTGGAATCTGGCACAGCGGGAATGGGCTCGCCTTCGATGACCTCTCCTGCCTCGCGTTTCCTGCGTTGCTCTTCGATGATCGATTGTTCTTCGGCTCCATCGATCACCGATTGCGGCAACTCGGGATACATCATCGCTCCCGCGGCAGGTCCCCATAGTCCGTGCCCACCGTTGAGCCCCACATCACCATGCATTTCTAAAATATCAGCCAAACACCAGCTCATGCGTGAGGACTCAACTTCTTTGAGAATGTTGACTTCTTCTTCCATGTTCGCCAGCCGGGGCGTCATGACGATCAACAATTCGGATCGCTTTTCGACCTCAAAATCAGATCGGAATAGTAGACCTAGCACGGGAATATCGGCAAGATAAGGAATTCGTCTCGACGCCGATTCGCGCTGCTTGGTGATCAACCCCGCAAACACCACGGTCTGACCGTTGTAGGCGCTAATCACGGTATCAGCCTGTGTGCGATTAATAATCTGTTGAAAAACACCGTCGCTTATTTCGACGGAATCCGTATTGGACAGCGCTGATCGTTCCAGAGCTACGTTCATGACAATCAAGCCATCTTGGTTGACTCGAGGAGTAATATCCATGATCAAACCCACATCTTCTTCCACCACTCCCGTCTGGAAACCAGCCGCATTAGATGTTGTGTTGGAAACACGTGGTACGGTTTGTCCAACCTGAATTCGAGCAGGCTGACCATCCAATGTCATAATTTGAGGACGACTTAAGACCTGTAATCTCTTTGCATCCTGCAAGGTTCTCAAAAGAATGTTCACCGAGTCGCTGGCGGCGGATAAAGCTAAACCTCCGTAACCGAAGTTCCCAAGATCACCCAATCCAAAGGACGAACTGCTTTGACTTCCAATCCTGCTTCGTGTTGCCAAAGACGCCGTAGAGCCCGCGTTACCTAATGGCTGGCCGTTGAAATTAAAGCCTGGCGTCAGCGTCGTAGCTGAGGTATTTCCAGTCCCAGTTGTCGCAATACCTCGATCAAATAACAGAGAATCCTGCAATCCAACTTCCGTTCCCCAGACGAAACCATCATCCAAAGATACTTCTGCGATCAACACTTGGACCATAACCATCGGTGGACGTCGGTCGAGTGATTCGATCACGCTACGGATGATTTGATAGTACCGAGGCGAAGCACTGATCACCAAGCTATTGGTGGCAGCTTCTGGTACCACGATGATTTCGCGATCGAATTGTTCGGTACGGGTAATCGACTGGTTGAACAGCAGCGTTTGCTGTACGATCTGCCGCTGTGTGGTGAGGAAGTTATTCAGCGCGGTCGCCACATCCTCGGCGGCCGCGTTACGCAACCAAATCACTTCTGTGATTCGATCTTCTACACCCTCCTCATCCAATCGCAGCAATAGTACTTCAATCACTTCCAAATCCGATGCGGAGCCGGATGCAATCACGCTGTTGGTTCGCGTATCTACCGAGACACGCAATTGAATGAGGCTGCTTTCACCACCGGTGGTAAGACCTTGGTTCTGCAACTGGGCACCAAGACCAAAAATACCTCCGGTGTTTCCAGAACCCGCGGTTACCGGTAAACCAAAAAGTTGCTGGATGACCGTTGCCAAACTGGTCGCATCGCCATTCTTGATGGTGAAGACCTTGATGGCCGCTTCCGCTCCTGGTAGTTGATCGAGCTGTTCGATCAAAGTAGCGATCAAAGCCATGCTCTTAGATGGAGCGCGGACCACGATCGTGTTGTTGGCTGCGTTCGCGGTCACCACAACCCCAGCCAAAATGCCGGAATCGATTGTTTCGCTGCCACTGCCATCTGTGGTCATCATGGTGATCTTGGAACTAATCGGAGATGCTTGCGAGCGTGTGGCACCGCCACCTCCACCGGCAGCGACGTTTTGTGCCGCTTGACCGCTGATCGCAGCCTGCAGGACTGGCTCCAGTTCGGTTGCAATCGAGTTTCTCAATTGGAAAACACGCATCTCGTTTTGTGCCGTTGTGCTTTCGACGTCGATGTCTTCAATCAGCTTGGCAACTTCGATCATATCGCGTGGACTGGCCTGCACGATCAACGAATTGGTGCGATAGTCGGCTGTTACCTTGACCCGCACTCCCAAAGCGGTTCGCTCCGTGTCCGCACTCCCTGGGCGTTCCACAAAAAAGTTTCTGACAGTCGTTTCCGCATCGACGGCCGAAGCATTAAGCAATCGGAAAACTCTCAATTGAGAACTAGGGTCCAACGGTTGATCCAATTTATCAAGCAACTCCTTCAGCCCCACCAACGCTTCTTTGCGTCCGATCAACAACAGAGCATTGGGCTGACCCAGCGGCGTAATGCTGACCGAACCGGTTCGCGATGCGAGCACCTGTTGGTAGAGATCGCGAACCAAAGTTCCCAAAGCCACGCTGTCTGCATGCTTTAGCAGCAACACCTCGATTTCTGGCTTGGTTTGATCGCTCTGCTGTTTGATTTGATCAATCACTTCGAGAACACGTTGAACATCTCGCTTATTCCCGCGAACGATAACAATCCCCAATTCGGTCACGAATTCGATTTGTACGTTTCCAAATAATCCGGACTGAGCATTGAGTTGTTCCAGCGAACCGATCGCGGTCGCCTGATCCTCAGGGTTTTGCGGCTGACTCAACACGGCTTGCGCATTTTCCTCTTCCTCTTGGCCAGCCTGTTGCTGCGATGCGAAACTCACCAGACGCATCGCCCGCTTGACGCTCTCAGGATCCGCAGGACCCAGCGATAAAATATGAGTTGCCGGTGCCCCAGGCTGCTGGGATTGATCAAGCGCTTGAACGACTTGCATCCATCCAGCAACCGATGGAATACTCCCTTGTAAATTGACCTGATTCAGCCGTCGATCAACTTGCAAAATTTCCTGCAATCCGCTGGGACTTGGAATTCGAAACAAAGCCAATTCGCCGTTTCGCTCGGTGTTCACCGTGACCTTCGGTCCGGTGACTGTTCGAATGGCATCTTCGAATTCGCGCCAGGTGAGATGTTTCAGGGCATAACTGTTCTGAGTGTATGCGTCCGGCCGCACGCCACCAAACTTATTAAGCCCCAGTTGAGTTGCCTCTTGCCGCAACTGCTGCATCTTTCCGGCTATTTGAGCTTGAACCGAGCTTGGTGCCATGACCATCAGTCGGCCCGTTTGAGGTTCCGTGCTAACGCGGACGCGAGGATTGGCGGAGAAATCGAGCTGCAAACGGGCGGCGACCGCAGCGATGATGTCAGGCGGAAGATCATAAAATTGAAGCCTCGCTGCATCATTGTCCACCTGGATGGAGACTGCCCCACCAGGAGACGTGCCTCCATACTGGGGGCTCTGTTGCGAAATTGCGACATCAGCTAACTGAACCAGCAAGAGGAATTTTGCTAAGCTGCGAAGTTTCATTTTCACCGTGTGGGCCCTTCCATGGCACCTAGAGCATACGACCCAAACGCCCCGTCTCATCTCTTCGACAGCCCTGGCAATGGGTCGGTACGTACCTCTACCACCCCTATTTTCGGCAAAGTTCCCCTAACACTACAGCATTGTCCCCTTACTTTCGTTAAAAACGTTAAACTTTAACTCACCCCCCACCAAAGGACTACTACATCCTATTTGGCGAGTTTGTTTACACGAAATTCCGTGAAACAACTATGTGCAACTGAAGTGGAAAACTGAGTACACTAAATAGGTTGCAATCGCTCAATGTTTAGTAATGCCCTGCCGGACAGGAACCCC
>JBIKMB010000407.1:0-3100 GCA_044359485.1 Pirellulaceae bacterium
GTGATTGCGGGGCGTGAGGTTCCCATTTGTTTGCTGCTGTAACTGATACCGCCATCGCTCGCATTTTTGCAATCATAAATATATTTCTTTGCGCGTTCGATGACTTCGACGGCGACAGGGATACCGGCGTTGCGGCAACCGCGGAGTCCTTGGACTTGGGTGATCGTGGTTGAGCCTTCGTCATAGTTGTTGCCATCTTTGGCGCTGACGTAGCCCCAGCCTCCGGAGGGCGTTTGAGCTTTACCGCAGAAGTCGACAGCTTTCTCGAGCACGCGGATGATTTCTTTGCGGCGATCTTCAAAGCCCTCTTCGCCTAGAAGCTGCGAGAGGAACAGCATGGAGAAGCCGTGGCCGTAGGTATAGCGAACGTCTGTGTTGGGATCACCGATCAAACCATTATCGCGCGATTTGGAGATCAAAAAATCAGCTGTCCGCGCGATGTGCATGGCGTAGGGACCTTGACTGGCAGTGGAGCCGGAGGCGAGCAGGGCGGTGCCAGCCAGAGCGGAGAGCGCGACGCCATAGGGTGGAGTGTTCCATTGGCCGCGCGAATTTTGAGTGCGGGCCAAATACTCTAGGCCGTTGCGAGCCGACTGATCCCAAGCGGGATCGCGAGGTGGTTTTTTGGCCAGCAGGGCGAAGGCTTTCGAGCTCTGTGAGAGTCCGATACTGGCGGCAGCCATTCCTAAGAGCCAATGCCGTCTAGAAAGTGTGGACTGCGGTACCATTTTTAGGCGCTTCTCTGTTTTCATGCGCTTCTCTTTTCACTGCACTGTTGTCGGGCTCTTTTGATGTCGGGCGTTTTTGATGTCGGGCGTTTTTGATGTCGGGCGTTTTTGAGCCCACTTTTTGTCTCCACCTTCACCTATCCGCTGGGCCCGTGGAGTCGGGCTGCCGGAGTGGCTTCGCTGGAATTGATTTATTGAGATTCAGTTATTGGCCATCGTTTATTGGGTCCGTTGTTGGGGCGGATTGTGCAGTCGTTTTCGTTCCGTGTTTTAGCCAATGCGTGGCTTGTTGGGAGTCAACTGACGCTTCGATCCCGACAATAGTTTACCAGATCGTCCATCATCATGTTCGGCATCTTGGCGGGGTGGGGCAAGAGAGAAACGGAGTAAGAGTCTAAAAAGCAGTCCTAGAATGGCTGATTTTTGGATTTTCTAGCGATTCGGGGGTCTGACGTTTCGGGGGCCTAACGGTTCTGGGGTTGGGAGGCTAGGATAAATAAAAAATCGAACCAATTCATTAAAGACTGGGAAGGCAGAGTATGGACCCAAGAATCGATTTAAGAAGTGACACCGTCACACGACCGACAGCGGGGATGCGTCGAGCGATGGCCGAGGCAGAAGTGGGGGATGATGTGATCGATATCGATCCGTCTACCGAGCTTTTACAGCGGCGGGTGGCGGAGATGCTGGGAAAGGAAGCCGCCATCTTTATGCCGAGCGGTTCGATGACCAATCAAATCGCGATTCGGGTTCATTGTTTGCCTGGGGATGAGTTTTTATGTGAAACGGATTGTCATGTTTACAACTATGAGCAAGCGGCTTTTGCGCAATTGAGTGGTTTGGTGGCTCGCACGATTCAGGGAGTGCATGGGCGATTGAAGCGTGAGCAGTTTGTGGGGATGGTTCGACCTGCGGCGGATCATTTGGTGCGGACGCGCTTGGTTTGTTTGGAGAACACGCACAATCGAGGTGGTGGGACGGTCCAGTCGTATGAGGAAGTGGAAGCGATCTGTCAGTGGGCGCGGGCGAATCATTTGGCAACGCATTTGGATGGTGCGCGATTGTGGAATGCGTCGATTGCCAGCGGCATCAGTGAAGGTCAGTGGTCGCAGCACTTTGACACCATCAGTGTTTGTTTTAGCAAGGGGCTGGGTGCCCCTGTCGGATCGGTATTGGCGGGGCCTGCAGATTTTATCAAACGTTGTCGTCGCGCTCGGAAACTCTTTGGGGGTGGGATGCGGCAATGCGGCATTATTGCTGCGGCGGCCTTGTATGCATTGGATCATCATCGCGAGCGGTTGGTGGAAGATCACGCGCATGCACAATTACTGGGTGGGGCTGTGCGGCAAGCTCCCGGATTGACCTTGGATCCAGGCGAGGTGGAAACGAACATCGTTGTGTTTCGGGTACATCCGAACTTGGGAACTGCGGCGGAGTTTGTCGCAGCCTTGGAGCGCGAGGGGGTGCGAGCGATGGTGTTTGGTCCGCAGACGATTCGTTGTGTGACGCATTTGGATGTCGATCGAGAAGACATTCAGGCAGCATGTGAGGCGATCGAGCGCGTTGCGGGGCGGCTGGCCGATCAGGCCGAAAAAGCGGACCAGAGCGTAGCTGTTTAGGTGGCAACTTCGCGGGCCAAGACGAGCAAGCAGTCAATAAAAAAGCCCGCAAACCTCGCGGTGGCGAAGGTTGCGGGCTTGGTTGTTTAGTATCAGTCGCGGCATTAGCGAGCAACATGACTAAGGGTGATCTTGACTAGCTCTTTTGATCCGCCGAACCGTTTCGGAATGGTCGTCGAGCGAGTCAGACCGCTTGGGCTTCTAGCAAGGCACGCAATGCGTTGCGGGCGGTGAAAGAGCGGCTTTTAGCGGTACCAACCGGGATGTCGTACATCGCGGCGATATCAACTAAAGAAACTCCTTCGACGTGGTGCATGCGCAAAATGGCCTGCTGTTCGACCGGTAAGCGGTTGATACAGTTGCGAACGATTTGATCGCGTTCGCTATCGATCAATATCATGACAGCATCTTCATCGTCGCTGCAACGTTGATCGGCCGCTTCAACATCCAACTGGCGGAACTTGCGACCGCGAGTCAAATGGTTCATTGCCAAGTTGTGGGTGATCTGACGCAACCAGCTGAAGAACGCAGCTGGGCTGGTCAACTGATCCAACTTGCGGATAGCGGTCATCATCGTATCTTGGGTCAAGTCTTCAGCATCGTTGCTGTTGACCAAAGACTGCGCATAGCGCAAGGTGCGGTGGTAGGCTAACTGCATCAACTCGCTCTGAGCGGTTTGCGAACCGCTTTTGGCATCGTTGATCAACTGGGTCAAGGTTTCGATGGCGATGGTTTCGTTTCGGCACATGGGTT
>JBIKMB010000194.1:0-10903 GCA_044359485.1 Pirellulaceae bacterium
CCTACTTTGTGGGCCCTGCACTGGTGCCAGGCACTCAGTTGAAACGGGCCCTGCACTGGTGCCAGGCACTCAGTTGAAACAGCATTCGGTGCAAACGGGTGCAGTCCAAACGGGTGCCAGGTACTGGGTGCTTGGGGAGTAATATGTCGTCAGTTCCCACGTTCCAGGCTGAACAGCATGTGGGTGGGGCAGGCCGCAGGTGAAAAGGGGCCGGTTCGGAAAAGAATGCGGTGGAGTTTGACCACTCCCCATCTTTCCAGCTGTTGGACTGCGCAACGGCTGGGCTGTGCTGGTCGCCAACGGTGCCGCTCCCAAGCTGATGGCTAGCAAGCGAGGTATCGGCAGATGCGTTTTTGTAAAATTAACTTTCTGAGGAGTCGCGTATCTGCAGAGCTGTGTATCTGCTGAGTCGTGTGTCTGCAGCATTGAACATTGGCCGAGTTGAGTCTTTGTGGTTGGGAGTTGTTGTTTGCCGGAATGATTAGCGGACTTTGCAACGGAAACGAATCCAACCCCCTTCGCCCGGTTTCAGTTCGGATTTCAGTTCCCACCGCAGTACGGCTGAGCCGACTTCGTTCGGAGTTGCCGAGAAATTAGCTGCGTCTACGACATTCACAACGCTGGATGTCTGGCTGGCTTCGATATATTCCAGTCGCGGGGATAAACTGTCCAGAATCACGATGTTCTTGATGGGTTGTTCACCTGAATTATCAAAGCGAATTGTGAAGGTGATTTCGTCGCCTGGGTTGGCGAGAGTGTCCGAGGCAACTTTGCAAATGCGGACTCGAGCCTCTTTGAGCTTGTAGACATACAGCTCTTCTGGCTTTTGGGTATCCTTAACTTGCAGTGCTTCATCATCGCCGATAAAGATGTGAACGCCATCAATACCGTCCCATTGCAAAGCAGCTTCTGCTCCACGAGCGACTTTCCACCACTGATCCTCGCGGATAATACCAGAGTGAATAAAGTCGACATCTTCCATGGCTCGCTGGGAGTCATTGATTGCCACGAATGGAATAATTCCTTCAGCAGGCACGCCACGATTTCGATCGCGAACTTCTTCCATCAACTTCACGCCATCCTCGCGTTTGATCTGTTGTCCAAGCATGAGACTTTGCGAGGGTGTTTTGTCATTGATGCTGATCGGGCCAGCGGGCTGCGACGCGGGAATCGCGGCGATGGCCATACCGTTGGTAGAAACGTTGGTCACTTTGCGGACGGCTGCAAAGCGAGGTGCGTATATTTTCGTCCGGCAAGATGGATCTACGAGCAAGCGACCATCTTCGGTTTCATAATGCATGACGGTATCTTCGACTTGCAGTCCAGCTACGCTTCCATCGCTGATCACTACCACAGCAGGGTCTCGATCGCCACCGTCAAAAATGTATTCTTGTTGATCCCAAGGTTGACTGCCAACGGGAAAAACGGGGCCACAGCCGGCGTGATTGGGGCAGGAACCTGAGGGTCCACAGCCACACGGTCCTCCTGCTCCTGCGAAGCCACCCGGTCCTGTGAAGCCAACAGCGGCAGGGTTGCAGTTGTGTACCGGAGGGCATTGCGGATCGTAAATGGCGCGATGACCGAACCCGGCAGGAACGACATTTTGTCCTGAAATTTTGTTTGATGTATGGTTCGATGTGCTGGTCACGGCATAGGCGGTCTGTACGGCAGCGTCACTTCCGCCGGCGGCACTTGGAGGGGCAGTTTGGGATGGAGACTGGTACGTTGCAGGTTGTACCGACTGGCTAGCTGCAGCGGATCCACCGGCGCGGGTTGAAAGCTGTTGATTGGCGGGGAGTTGTTGATGGGAAGCGACAGGCTCACGGAGGTTCGTTGGCACAAGGCCCAGGTTGCTGACACCTAGGTTGCCCACCCAATGGTCTTTTGAATTATTGGCAACGCAGCCCGGTAAACATGGCAGCAAGCTCATTGAGAAAGCGAGAACCGCTAGACGTCGAGACATCTTCGATAGGCTCTTCCATTTCGAGTTCATTGAATGGTACATGCCTTACTCCCTGAGATGCATTAGCCTTGAATGGATGTACTGCCTGGTTGCGCTGCAGGAATCGCTCTGCTGTTAGGTGAAGCGGCAGAGGGTTTCTCGGTAGGTGGCGATGCGGGCCACAATCCGTTTTCGATCAGTTTTTCGCGTTCAGGAATCGGCTTGATGGGGACCCACATGGGGCAGCCATACAGAAAATCGGTCAAATCGCCATTCAAATCGGGCGTGCGCGAACCGATCCTCAAAATGGCAATAGGGCGGCCCAGTTGGTCAGCGGTTTGCAAGGGGTCTTCCGATCCGCCCACTTCAGTGACACGTTGTTCGCCGGGCAAGTCGGAAACTGGCTCTGCGATTTCTGAATCTTCAAGATAGATCACACGGGTGACTAGCTCACCGCGAAGTGCGGCTCGCAAATCTTCTTCTTCAAGTACCACGGGAATTGGGAATCGATGTTCGCGGCCGGAAGGAGCGTAGAGTCGATCGATCACTTCGATGGATGGAAAGAGTTCCTCCCCTTCCGATCCAGGAATTCCAGAAATCTTGATGCGATAAATTCGACCGACCATCATGCCGGCACGAACGGGCGCTTCCAGCAGAGGTAGGAATTGGCCATTCTGTGCAAGAGCTACATGCAGACCTTGCGGACCAGAAAATTGAATTGGTTGAAAGTAACCTTCAATTTGTGGACGGCGATAGGTTTGAGCCGCACCCACAGCCCCTGGTGGTAGATCACCCGACAAAATGTAATTCGATTTACCGGAAATCGATTGTGCTTGAGCAGAATCTGCAAGGATCGTTACCACGAAACTGGCGAGAACGATCATCGTTGCCAATCGCAACAATCCAGCAACGACTCGGCATCGTACAGCTTGGCGGATTTGCATCTTCATTGCTACAAGCCTCCTACTGAAAGAGAAACGGGACAGCAGTCAACATGGCGATGTTAACTGCGTCCCGTGTCCTAGTTTGCCGTCTTAAGATCTACTGACCGGGAGGGCAGTAAGCTGCACCAGAAGCGTTGACACCACTGCCAACTTGTTGGCTGGTGTGTCTAGCCCAAGGTTGTCCATAGGACATGCCTGGGTTGATGTTCTGCTCATGGATTCGCACTCGGCTCGCTGGCTGAGGATAGCTGTAACCAGGAGTTTGACGAACGTGAATCTTCATGTGCTCAACAGGATCGGGGATATGCATTGGCGTGTGATTTTTGATGGTGTGCCTTTGCAAACCTGCTGGAGTACCGAGCGGAATATGCGGAGGACCAGGCAAGCCAATCGGTGTGCCGCTGTAGGTCATGCCGTACTCAGGAGCGGTAACTCCAGCAACCATACCAGGCAGGCTGTAGGGAACCCCGCCGATTGGCATTCCATCTGGTCCGCAAGCACCCATCATCGGACCACCAGGCCCCATCATGCCGCCCGCGAGTGCGCCACCGGCACCAGGACCGGAGAGTTCGATATCTTTGTTGCCCAAGCGGATAACGGCTAAGATCGAACCGCGGCGGTCCGCTTCAATGATCGGATCGACGCCTGGATCAAGACGCGTGCTGACGATCGTATCAACGCCCGCTAGAGCATCGCCTTGAAACTCAGGATCGGGTAAGTAAAGCACCTTGGTTACAAAGTTGCCCGACAAAACTTGTTCGAAATCCTCTTCTGTGAATTGGATTGGAATTGAACTGTGCTCTAGGTAAGCTGCCGTGCGAGGAGTTGCCGGTGCGACTTCAACCGTTGGGTAAAGTTCAACACCTTCACGTCCTTGAATGTTGGTTAGCTTCAGCCGAAAGATTCCACCTTGCTGGAATTCCTTGCGAGCCGGTACGACCAGTGGTTCGCTGGTGAATGTGCCGTCGCCGACAGCATCGTACAAAATCTGCATCGACTCAGGCTGACGGAATTCTAGTTGTGCCATTGGCATGCGATAGGGTGCACCCATCCCCATGCCTGCTGCGCCAACCGGAATGGTTTCCGGCGCCAAAACGCCTGGACCCGGGCCACCGACGCCGGGACCTGGCTCCATTAAACGTTCTGCTGGCGGTAAATTGTGTCGGACCGGCGTACAACCGACCGAATAGGCCGAAGCCACCGCGGCCAGCACTCCCAGTGCAAATCGCATTCTCATGCTTTCCCCCTCATGACATGGCGAGCAACGCTTTCGTTTGGCGCTGCAAACTCGCCGCGGCTCAAAAAAAGTATGAACATCTTGGTCGAACGACTCCCAATCGGCTTGCTCGCCAACTGGACACTTCGCCCGAACTTGGATTTCGCAAATTTCATTGCAGCTTTCCATTGCAGCTTTTCTGGCGGTCTTTGGATCCGCAGTCCCTTCGCGATGCATCTGGAAGGATTCATCTGGACGGGAAACGGAACTGCCTTCTACAATCCCCCGGTCGTTCAACTCCCAGTTCCTGAACGGAAGTGTTCGAACGGCGACGGCGCAACTACGAAATGCTTGACACTACCTTCGGCCTAATGCAGGTCGATTCTTTGATAAAACCCGCATAACCCGCCTCATGACTTCAATTGGCATCATTAGAATAACCCGAAAGTATGGATCGCGAGTCCCTTGGGGCTCCTCGGTGATGCTTGGTTTAGTACTTTTGGGGGTTTGTTGCGACTTGAAAGCTCAGCCGCCTCAACGTCCCAACATTGAAGATGCCGGCTCAGCGGTTCCTGTTGGTGGTCGAGCGAGCGGTGAGCGTTCAGCATACCCTGTGGGTTCAGCATCCCCTGTAGGTGCATCGTCTAATGGGGGTAGGGGAGCGGCTCCAAGTTCTACTGGGACGACGGTACCTGCCTTAGACGGGGGGGCTGCAGGTGGCGAGAGTCTTGATCCGGAGGCGGTTGTCCGTCGGGCCATCTGGCAGGCGGTATGGGGCGAGCCAATCGCAAGTCGAGTCAGGCAAAAGATATCGATGTTTGGAAAAGAGTTGGTCGGTGTTGGTTCCTATTGTCATGCTGGCAAAGGGACGAGCAAGCTGAAGTGGCAGATGCGATTTGCTTCGGCCGAAGCGGTCACCAACTATTTACAAATCAGTGATGGGCGACTGTTGTGGACCAGTCAGCAGGTGGACGAGAGGATCGAAGTCAATCGAGTCGATCTGGACCCGATTCGGGAACGCATCGGTGCCGTGCGAGAAAGTGATTTGTCTAACCCTCTGCTAGCTATGGAGTTAGCTGTTGGGGGCCAAGCTGAATTGCTGCGAAGTTTGTACCATCGTTACGATTGGGAGTCGGCTGTTCCCGCCAAACTGGATCAGCAACCGGTGTGGCTTCTGACGGGCGAAATTCGTCAGCAGCCGCCGATTCCTGCGGCCCGGGCGCCGATTGACCAAGCGATGCAGAGCGCTTCGCAGACCGGCTTGCTGCCGGAGCGGGTTCGTTTGGCATTGGGGCGAACCGAGCAGTTTCCCTTTTTTCTGCACCGTATTGAGTACTTCAAAAAGAAGGAAGCGGATGGAAACACGTTTTGGGATCCGATAACGGTGATCGAATTCTTTGAGGTATCTGCGCCGGAGGCTCTGGAGCCGGAGTTATTTCAATATGAGGTCCGCGATACGGTCGAGGCCATTCAGGACGATACATCCAAATATCTTCCAGCTTCACCGCTGCATCTGACCCGCCAATCGGATGTGAAGACGCGGTGATTCGCTCTTATTTCAAGGTCAGGTGACCACCCTGGCGGCAACGATTCCCTGAACCTGTCGTTGATGGGTACTGTAGAGTCGTGATCTTTTATGGGCCAAGGTGGGAAAGGGGAGTGGAGTTGGGCTGTTCAGCGGAGTTGTTGGTTTGCACAATATTTACGCGTGCTGAGGTTTATGCATGCGGAGCTTTCCGGTGGGCTGGGGGTTCTTCGGGCTACCGTTTGCTTGCAGAGCATCTACGACCCCCAAACTACTGAACACTGAACACTGAACACTGAACACTGAACCCTTCTGTTTATTCAAGGCGAACTTACGTGAGCAAATTGGGTGGAAAGATTGAAACATTGGCGGTGGTGGGAGCCACTGGTGCTGTCGGTCGAATCTTGTTGCGGGAATTAGAGGAGCGAGATTTCCCGTACACTCGCTTGAAGCTTTTGGCTTCGGCTCGCAGTGTGGGTAGCAAAGTTGAAGTGAAAGGGAAGTCGATCAGCGTTGAGTTGCTTGAGCCCAAAGCGTTTGAGGGAGTGGATGTTGCTATAGCTAGCACTCCGGATGAGGTGGCTCGCGACTTTGTTCCGTGGGCTCGGGCGGCTGGGACGATTGTGGTGGACGAAAGCGGTTATTGGCGGATGGATCCGGAGGTGCCCTTGGTCATTCCCGAGGTCAATCCGGATGCGATTAGGACTCACAAAGGTTTGATTGCCAGTCCCAATTGCAGTACTACGCAGATGGTGGTGGCTTTGAAGCCGTTGCTTGATGCGGTTGGTTTGAAGCGGGTGGTCGTCAGTTCGTATCAGGCGGTTAGTGGAGCTGGATTGCCGGCGATTGATGAGTTGCGGCGGGCTACGGAGGCGAAGTTGGTTGGTGGTGGTTTTTCGCCTTCGATTTTTGCGCACGATATTGCGTTCAATTTGATTCCGCAAATTGGATCGGAGAAAGAAGCTGGCTTTACGTCTGAAGAGATGAAGATGGTGCGGGAGACGCACAAAATTTTGGGTGACAGCACGATCGAGATTGCTGCAACCTGTGTGCGTGTGCCGGTGATGGTTGGCCATAGTGAGATGATTTGGGTGCAAACCAAAAAGCCGATAACGGTCGCTGAGGCGCGAAGGCTATGGGAGGGATCGCCTGGAATCAAGGTCGTGGATGATTTGGCTCAGAAATCGTATCCGATGCCGGTGGCCTGTGCGGATCGTCCAGAGGTTTTTGTGGGGCGAATTCGACAGGATTTGTTTGATCCTTGTGGCTTAGTATTTTGGTGTGTGAGCGATAACTTGCGTAAGGGAGCTGCGACCAATGCGGTGCAAATCGCGGAGGCGTTGGTTCGCTAATGTCAGCGGACGAGTTGCCACTGCGAACGTTTAAGTTAACGGTCGCCTACGATGGCGGCCGTTATTCGGGCTGGCAATGGCAGCCGGGTGAGACGTTATCGATACAGCAGCAGATAGAGTTGGCGATTGGGCAGATCATTGGCGAGCAGCTGCGTGTGGTGGGGAGTGGTCGAACGGATGCGGGGGTGCATGCGTTTGGGCAGGTGGTTAGTTTTTCAACGCGTCGTTGGCGAGCGCAGGCGGATCGTTGGGTACCGGCGTTTAATCGTTTTTTGCCAAACGATATTGTCGTGCATCGCGCTGAAGAGGCGGCTCGAGGATTTCACGCAATTCGAGATTCGATCGGCAAGAGGTATCGGTATACCATTCGGAATTCGCGTGTTGTGGATCCGCACTTAGCGCACTTGCAGTGGTGTCTGCATCGCAGGTTGGATGTCGAGGCGATGCGAGGGGCGGCGCAGCTTTTGGTGGGGCAACATGATTTTGCGGCGTTTCAAGGGCAGGGGAGTCCTCGGGAAAACACGGTCCGAACGATTCGAGCTTTGGAAATCGAATCGACCGATGTTTGGGAGGGACGTGTGTTGAGCATTGATATCTCGGCGGATGGTTTTCTTTACAACATGGTTCGCAATATCGTTGGCACCTTGGTCGATGTGGGCTATCACAAGCATGCTCCGGAATGGATGGAAGAGTTGTTAGCTCGACGAAATCGAGCGCTCGCTGGTCAAACGGCACCGGCTGCGGGGCTCTGTTTGATGGAGGTCTATTATCCATGAGGGTGGCACACGTCATCACTCGAATGATTATCGGTGGAGCTCAGGAGAACACGCTCTACAATTGCTTGGATTTGATTCAGCAATATGGTGACGATGTGCTGTTGATGACAGGTCCAAGCGATGGTCCGGAGGGGCGATTGCTGGAGCAGGGGAGGGGAGAGGGAGTTGCGGTTGGCGAGATACCCCATTTGCGGCGATCGATCCAGCCGTTGGATGACTGGCGGGCCTATCGAGAATTGCTGGAGGCTATAGGGGAATTTCGTCCTGATGTCGTGCATACGCATTCTGCCAAGGGGGGCATACTGGGGCGAGCGGCGGCGTGGAAGCTGAAGGTGCCGGCGGTGATTCATACGGTGCATGGTGCACCCTTTCATCCGTACCAACCGTGGTGGGTTAGGAAGTTTTTTGCTGCTTGCGAGCGCTGGGCTGCCAGGCGTTGTCATCGCTTGGTGTGTGTGGCGGATGCGATGACGGAGTTGATGGTGGGGGAGGGGGTCGCGAAGCGGGAAAAATTCACGACTGTATACAGTGGCATGGATGTGGAGCCGTTCTTGAAGGCGACGGAGCATCGCGACAAGATTCGGCGAGAGCTTGGCATTTCGAGCGATGCGATTGTGATTGGCAAGATTGCGAGGCTCTTTCATCTGAAGGGGCATACGTATGTGATCGAAGCGGCAACGGAGGTGATCCGCAGTAACCCGAACGTCATTTTTTTGTTTGTGGGTGATGGTATTTTGCGGGGCGAGCTGGAGGCTGCGATTGCTGCCAGGGGCTTGGCGGGGCATTTTCGTTTTTCGGGTTTAGTGGCACCTCAGCGTATACCGGAGTATTTGGGAGCGATGGATATACTGGTGCATACCAGTTTGCGTGAGGGGTTAGCGCGAGCGCTTCCGCAGGCGCTGATTTCAGGCGTCCCGGTAGTTAGTTTTGATGTGGATGGAGCGCGGGAAGTGGTGCTCAATGGGCAAACGGGATTTTTGGTGTCTCCGAAGGATGTGGTGGGGGTGGGCAGGGGGCTGAGGGAGTTGGTTTTGGATGAGCGGCTGCGGAAGAAATGTGGTCAAACTGGGCGAGAGATGTTCACCGATCGATTTAGACATCAAAAAATGACAGCCGATTTGAGGCGGATTTATACCGAAGTCTTGTCAAAAAGCGGCTAGGAATGGGCGAGTTGGGGGTGTGCGACCTTTATCCTTGGAGCGGGTTTACTTAAAATTACGGTTTTAGGGGATAATCAAAACCATGACCAAGGTACGCGACTTTCTCGGCCCATATCGCCTGACTCGTTTGATTCGCATCGGCAGTTCGTGCCAGGTCTGGGAAGCGATCGAGGAAGGTTCGGCAAAGCGATTTGCGCTGAAGGTGCTGCGTCCGGATCACAAGGACGACAAGGAAGAGATTGGGTTTTTGAAAAATGAGTTCGAGATCGGCTCGAAGTTGACTCATCCGAACATCATCAAGATTTACAAGTTTCAGACCGACACGGAGTTGCCGTATATCGTGTTGGAATTGTTCAGCGAATTGAACATCAAGCAAGCGTTGAGGCAGGGGCCGGAATCGATTGCCTATATGCTCGAGAAGATTATTGAGCAGTCGATGGAGGCGGTGTATTTTTTGCACACTAAGGGATATGTGCATTGCGATATCAAGCCGGATAACTTTTTGGTGTCGCGCGAGGGTGATGTGAAGATGATCGATTTCACGATTGCCCGGAAGATGAAAACCGGTTTGGCCAAGCTCTTTGGCGGCAAGGCGAAGATCCAGGGGACGCGAAGTTATATGTCCCCGGAGCAGATTCTAGGTAAGAATCTTGATCAGCGCAGTGATGTGTACAGTTTTGGTTGTGTGATGTTTGAGATGGTGACGGGCAAGCCGCCGTTTACGGGCGACAACCCGAACGATTTGCTCAACAAGCATTTATCGGCTGCGGTCCCATCTCCGGTGGTTGCCAATGAAAATGTGACATCGGAGTTTGCGACGATGGTGCGATCGATGATGGCCAAGAAGCCTGAAGATCGCATCGAGAGTATGTGGGATGCGCTGAAGATGTTGCGTGGAACCAAGATTTTCAAGAAGCCGCCGCGGATACCGGAGAAATCGATTTTCGATGCGTTTCCGACCGGCGGTAAAGTTCAATAACCTCGAAGTATAGCAGCAAAGACAGAAGCATTATGTCTAGTGAAGTAGTAACAGCGGCTCCCGGATTAGAGTTTGAAGAGCCGATCCTCATGATAGAGGGTCGGATTCGCGAGTTGGAGCGATTGGGTCCGGCCGATCAGGCGGTCGAGGAAGAACTTCGTCAATTGCGTCGTCAGTGGACTGACGAAACGCGGAGGATTTATGGCCAGTTGAATCCATGGCAAATCGTGCAGGTGTCTCGCCACAAGGATCGTCCTTACACGAAGGATTATCTCCATTTGGCTTTCGATGAATTTGTGGAGTTGCACGGTGACAAGTTTTATGGCGATGACCGCGCGATCTTGACGGGCTTTGCGAAGTTAGATCAGCAGAAAGTGATGGTGATTGGCCACCAGAAAGGTCGCACGTATAAGGAGCGTTCGGCGTGTCATTTTGGTTGTGCGCATCCTGAGGGTTATCGCAAGGCGATGGGCAAGATGAAGATGGCGGAGAAATATGGATTGCCAATTATCTGTTTCATCGACACTCCTGGGGCTTATCCGGGTGTTGGGGCTGAGGAACGAGGCCAAGCGCAGGTGATTGCTGAGAGCATGTATTTGATGTCTCAGTTGCGAACGCCCATTATTTGTGTGGTGATTGGCGAAGGTGGTAGCGGAGGTGCGCTTGGGATTGGGGTTGGCGATCGGATTGCCATGTTGCAGTACTCTTATTACTCGGTCATCAGTCCTGAGGGTTGTGCGGGTATTTTGTGGAAGAGTCATCAATTTGCGCCTAAGGCGGCCGAGGCGTTACGATTCACGTCGACGCACTTGAAGGGATTTGGGATTGTGGACGATGTGTTGGAGGAGCCGCTGGGGGGAGCGCATCGAGATCATCATCAGATGGCTTCTCGGATGAAGCATTATCTCACGCGCACGCTGGCTCAATTGAAACCGATTCCGGCTGACGTGTTGGTGCAGCAGCGTTATGAAAAGTTTCGGCAGATGGGTCGGTACTTGGAAGCGGAGTC
>JBIKMB010000040.1:0-35235 GCA_044359485.1 Pirellulaceae bacterium
GCAAATGGCAAGACTTGCCAACGCCGCGGAACTGGCACCCAAAAATTGTCGTCTAGTCGCTTTGAAATGCTGGGACATCAGTTATCTCCGAGTAAAATAAAACTTATGCTCAAACTTGAGGAAATGCTTATCAACCTGCTCAGGCATTCCGAGTTAGGAAATTAGAGCATTCTCTCTATAGAAACGGTACCATGCAGCCCGAATTGTTTCACGCATTTCATGACGATTTCTCGGCTGTTCTCGCCATCGATCAGCAGCAGATCGATATAGCTGTTGCGAGTGCCGATGGCACCTCCCAAAGTCCGCCCGCTGAGCTCGGTTTCAAGCGCGTCTTGAATCGTATCTTCAATTTTACTGCGTGAATCTATAAGTTGCTCTTCATCTAAATTAGAAGTTGGAAATTGCAAATAGGCAATCTCGGCACCCAGCTTTTTGAGTGAATCGTCTTTGAGTGGTTTACCACGCTCGATGTATTCGCCGACGATGTCGGGTACAAGCGATGTGCCACCGATCGAATCAGCGCGGGGGCGTTTCGTATTTTGATTGGGTAGCTCGTAAAGCGTGTATGAGTTCATGATCGAACGAGGTTCCCAATTGTGGTATTTGCGAGCATGTTCGAGGAACGTTGGAAATTCAACCAGGGACATGCTTTTGGAGTTCGGCGGCGGTGGTCCGAAATCGATACTTCCGACATATTGTACGACGCCGAATTCACCGAGGGCTTCATCCAGTAGCAACATCAGCAGAAAGTTTCTCTCCTCATCGGGCATTCCTTTGAATTCAGGATGAGAACAGGTTATGTCAAAAACATTTCTTTCTTCGTCGAATATGGTGGCGATGGTTAATTTTTCTGCTTCTAGTTGCTTACCCCCTCGCAATTGAATCGCGATGCCTTTTAAGCTTTCAGGAGCCGTCGCCTGTTTGGCGGGAAAAAATGTCCAACCCTTTATCTCCGGAGCTTGCTGAAACCACTGGTAGGCTAACAATTGTTTCGCCATGGCTCCTTCTCCGGTTATTGTGAACGAGTGATTGCTATCCCCTTCACCAGGGCCGAAGACCCACGCCAAATCAGGCATGAGTTCATTCATTTTCTCCTCCACTTCTGGAACAATCTCATCGGATGCATTAGAGGAAACTTTAGCGTGAAATTTCTCCGCATGCGCATTGAACCATAACCAGAATTCCTGAATCCGCGACTTAAATGTCATGGTATCGGAAGCGGAATTTGATTTTTTGCTCCACCCAAACATGTGTAGTGATCTCCGAGATTAAGAGCCTATCCGAAACCCCCGACCAACCCGAAGGGGGTTAATGGCTAATCGGATTGACTCTGACTTCCTATGGGAAAACCGCGGCTAATGCCGTCGGCTAGTGAAAACCGCGGCCAACGCCATCGGCTAGTGAAAAATGTGGCTAACGCCGTTGGCTAGTGAAAACTGTGGTTAACGCCGTTTGCTAATGGTTTTCAGATAGGCTCTACGTCGAAAGCGATTGTGCACATCGGATGGTCCGCTTTGCAATTTAAAGAATTGCTTCACGATAAACAAGCAGAGAAGCGACGCAGAATTAGCGACTTTCAAAAGTGCAAGCCACGCGGTGAAGCTTACGCTTGGTGGTGAAATTTGCTCTAGCGTCGATTCGCCAGTGGTGGTGAAAGTTGGTTTTACTAGATAGATATGGGTTTTGCGGGTCTACCATTCCGTGCGGAATTTAAGCAAGCGTCCATGACGGATTGTGTAATAAGCGACCAGTGCGGCCAGCGATCATCCGCATGGTTATTAAGCACTGCATCCGAGAAGGTACGAATCATATTTGTTTCCTGAGCATTGGGCCAACTGTTGGCATACTCTCTGATCGATCGACTTTCGACATGCCTTTCCATATTGAAATCGCAACCGAGTGCATGGAATGCATGATTGGCAATATCAAAATTTACTTCGCCGCCGAGATAGGGTAGAACAAAGTCGTCTAGTTGGAGATAGCCCTTACTGCCGCAGAAGCGTACCCATTGTTGGTGTTCGGTAATGAATGAACAATAAAACGACGCCGATACGCCTTTTTCGAAAAAGAGTTCTGCGGAGAACTCAAGCGGAACCGATTCGGGACTCGCGGGTTGTTTTCCGCTGGTAATTATTCTCCCTGTAACCTCCACAGGTAATTCGCCATCCATGGCCCAAAGTATCATCCGAATACAGTACCAGCCAAGATCACCCAGGCAACCTTGTGGCTCCATCAGCGAATGGGTTCGAATATCGTTTAGGAAGAATGATTCAGGTCCACAAAATGAGAATTGGATTCCGATACGCCGAAGAAGGCCGAGTCTGTTTCTATCATTGAGCACAGATTTCATCGCTGGCATCCGATTGCTATGCATGAACATGACTCCGTCCATGAATTGAACACGATTCGACCGGCAAGCTTGAATCATCGTCTGTAATTCGCTTAGGTTCGAAGCGCACGGTTTTTCGCAAAGAACATGCTTGCCAGCCTCAGCGGCAGCGACAACCCATTGTTTTCTTAAGGCTGTGGGAAGTGGAATGTAGATCGCATCGATCTCTGGATCAGCGATCAGCGACTCATAATCACCATAAGCTTTCGGTCTGGAGACAAACGGGGTGGTGGCTTGATTTTCATCGATAAATGATCGAGCTTTGTTCAAATCACGACTGGCTACTGCCGTCAGTGTTGCATTGTTCGAGTGGTAAATCGCTTTCCAGTTTTTTCTCCCAATACCTGCGGTACTCAGGAAACCCCAGCGACATACATTGGACATGATGAAATACTCCGTCAAAAAATTTTAAAGAAGGGTTGCACCGACCCGATTTCATTTCAAGGTTTGTTCTAAGCAAGTATGATTGACGGAGTGGTAGCTTGTTGTCAATGTGAAGTTCATTGTCAATGCGAACTTGCCTTTATCAGTCTCTCTTATTGTGGAAAGTATTTCATTCATGAACCGAAACTGCCTTCTGATAATGTTGGTCTGTTCGATTGTTATTGGGATGGGATATTGCAGTTTTGCACAGCAACCCGAACCGGTGAAAATTTTTGTCTTGGCGGGGCAGTCCAATATGGAAGGTCAAGCGGTCGTTGATCTCAGCGGTAAAGATTACAACCAAGGAAAAGGGACGCTTTTGTGGTTGTTGGGTAAAGAGGAACAGAAGCAACGCGTAATGCATTTATTGTCGGAGGATGGTCGCGGAAAGCCGCGAGGAGATGTTTGGGTGCGTTATCAGCGGGAGAATCAACCCTTATTGGTAGGGCCGCTCGATTTTGGTTTTTCAGTTTATGGCGATCGGCATCATTTTGGACCTGAATTGCAATTTGGTCATGTGGTAGGGGATGCGTTTGAGGCACCCATTTTGATTGTGAAGACAGCGTGGGGTGGTAAAAGCCTTTATCAAGATTTTCGGCCCCCATCTTCGGGCGGAGAGACAGGAAAGTACTACCAATTGATGATAGCGCAAGTACGTGAGGCGATCGCGAATTATCAGGCAGAGATACCCGCCTTGAAAGGGAGAGATTATCGCTTGTCGGGTTTCGTGTGGTATCAGGGGTGGAATGATGGTGTAGATCCAGTGAATGCGATTCCCGAATATGAGCAGAACTTGCGTCATTTGATTGCGGATGTTCGCAAAGAATTCAAGCAACCTGATTTACCTGTCGTAGTCGGCGAATTGACGGGACCTTGGCGCGATGCGCCTGAAGAATGGGAGAAACTGAGAAAGGCCCAAGCGTCAGTGGCATGGACGGATGAATTAACGAATTGGGTAGCGTTCGTGCCGACACGCGACTATGTGCGTGCAGCGGAAGAGTCGCCCAATCCAACGCATGGTCATCATGAATTTGGGAATGCCGAGACTTACTTTTTGGTTGGGGATGCTTTTGGGAAAAAAATGGTTGAACTTGTGAAGGCGCCTCGACATGAGGAATGAGGGCAAACTTTTTTTCTCGGCATCCATTGAGCTAGCGTTGCGTGGAAGTTGGGTGACGCTGAGAGGGGATTAGTTTTGGTTGAGTCGAGCCATGCCAAAGCGGCCGTCGGAACCAACTGCCACAACGATACCGGAGGAGTTGGTTGCAAGCACATGAAATCCTGTTTCAGAGCAGGGTTTCCAAGTCGAGCCGTCCTCCGAGATATCTGTGCCCGTCGGGCCAGTGGTAAGCCAACTTGTTTGTGTTTCAGAAGTGTGAGGTAAAGCGATGACTGAACTGCGGAAAGACTTTGGTTCAACTGAAGCTAGTTGCCAAGTTGCTCCTTGATCGTCCGAAAAGACTGCGGTGTGTGGCGACTCTTTATCGGGTCGGTAATCGCCACCTACAGCGACCAATCTTCCCGTGTTGTCTTGCGCGATCGAAAAAATGCCTGAAGCTTCTCCTGATGGAAGAGGACTGGAGCTTTCCTGCCAAGTGCGGCCGAAATTGTTGGAGCGGTAGATTTTTGAGTGAACACTCTGGATTCCACCTGTACCGATCCAGGCTTTTCCGTCAGCAGATACATATAAAGCGGAGTTGCTGGCGGCGAAAGCCGCTTCGCCTTCTTTCAAAAGTGGAAGCGCCGACTTGGGAACTTCAGTCCAAGTTTTTCCGCTGTCTGCCGTGGTGAGAATCAACCATTTTTCATCGACTGGATCACTGAAGACGATACCTTGTTGGCGGTTAAAAAATTTTAAACCATCGAAGAAAGCTTTTTCTTCGGAACGACGCAACACTTCGTGCCAGTGTGAACCTCCGTCATGCGTTGCCAAAACTATAGCGGGAGTGCCAGCGCTAGCGATCATCGCGTTTTTTTTGTCCCAGGCGGCGATGGATCGAAAGTCTATTTTTTCATAACCTTGCGGACTCACTTGTGACCAGGTTTGGCCCAAATCCTCCGAGCGAAGTACGGTCGAATTGTTTCCGCACGCCCAGATTGTCTGGTCGTCATCGCAGATTTGTAGGCCGCGCAGTGAAGCGCGCGAACCCGTGGAGGACAAGGTCCAGAATTCTGCTGGAGGTTGCCAAGCTCGAACATTCTGCTGAAAGGTTAATGAGGACCAACAAGAAAGCAGCAGGAAAAACCGAACCGAGGATAAAAAATAATGTTTTGGGTAGGGCATGCATGAGCTCCGCAATTTGAATCGAACGAATACTTATCGTATCATGCGGGAAGGTTCTTGGGGATAAGATAGTTCGGCTGGGACAAAGTGGCGGGGGGATTCCGATGCGAAATTTCGCGATGAGCGAGAAGCTGAGTGGAAGTATGCTGATATTGGGATGCCTGATTTTCAGTTTGCTCTGCAGAGCGGATGAGTTTCCTGAGTTGCGTAACACGGATCCTGGCAATGCTGTGCCGATGCCAGCGGCCGAGTCTGCCAAGTCGATGCAATTGCCGAAGGGATTTGAAGCGAAGCTGTTTGCTGCGGAACCGGATGTGCAAAATCCGATCGCGATGGCTTGGGACCGTAAGGGGCGTTTGTGGATCGCCGAGAATTTTACTTATGCGGAGCGGACACAGCGTTTCGATTTGTCACTTCGAGATCGCGTGCTTATTTTTGAAGATCAAGATGGTGACGGGAAAGCTGAGACGCGCAAAGTTTTTAGCGATCAAGTTCAGATGCTGACCAGCGTCGAGGTAGGGCATGGAGGTGTTTGGTTGATGTGCCCACCGCAATTGCTCTTTATGCCAGATCGCGATCAGAACGATATTCCGGATGGACCGGTTGAAGTTGTTCTGGATGGCTTTGAGGTGGCACAGGACAACTATCATAACTTTGCGAATGGTTTGAAATGGGGACCAGACGGTTGGCTGTATGGTCGTTGTGGGCATTCATGTCCGGGCCGAATTGGCGTCCCTGGAACTGCTGCGGCGGAGCGAGTTCCGCTTGAGGGTGGAATTTGGCGTTTTCATCCGCAAAAGAAAACGTTTGAGGTGTTGTGCCATGGGACAGTGAACCCATGGGGGCATGACTGGGATCGTCACGGAGAATTGTTTTTCATTAATACGGTCATCGGACATCTTTGGCATATGCTACCGGGCTCGCATTTCAAGGAGTCTTTTGGCGAAAGCATCAATCCCAATGTATTTGAACGCATGGATATGATCGCCGATCATTATCATTACGATACGAAATCTAGATGGATGGATAGTCGGGATGGGAAAGCGAATTCGCTTGGGGGTGGTCATGCCCATGTGGGGATGATGATTTATCTGGAAAGCAAATGGCCGGAGGCGTATCGAAATCGTTTAATGACGATCAATATGCATGGCTTGCGAGTCAACGTCGAGCGGTTGGAAAGAACAGTAAGTGGATATGTTGGCAAGCACGAACCCGATTTTATGATTTCGAAGGACCCATTCTTTCGCGGAACGGATTTGTCGGTAGGTCCTGATGGCGATGTCTATGTGATTGATTGGAGCGATATCGGGGAATGCCATGAGCACACAGGAGTGCATCGCACCAGCGGTAGAATTTTCAAGATTGAATATACGGGTGGAGAGGCGGCTAATGCCGCAGGGCAAACCGCGAAGAATGCGAAGGGATTTATCACACCGCGCTGTTGGGCCGGCGAAGGGATCTTGCCTGATCTGTGGCAAAGATATACCGCAGGCAAGGTGAGTCAAGATGAGTTGTTAGCATTGACTACATCTTCCGATGAGCATGTACGCGTGTGGGCGATACGTTTATTGACGGATCATTGGCCGCTCGATTGGATTACAGGGCCAAATCCTGGGGCTGTTTATCCTGCAGATCCGAAAGTGATCGAGGCGCTGGAGCGAATGGCGCAGAGCGACCCATCGGGGCTCGTTGCTCGGGTTTTATTGTCAAGTATGCAGCGACTTCCCTGGGAATTCCGCGCGCGGATCGCGAAACCGATTATCTCTCGAGAGGAGTTAGGGAACGACAGAGATCTCGCTTTATTGGCATGGTATGGGCTGATTCCAGTTGGACAAAAGCAACCCGAGAGTTTGCTGCAACTGGCGACGATTTCGCGTTGGCCAGATCTTACCCGCATGATCGCGCGTTATTTGGGTAAAGAGATACGGCAGTACCGGGTCGCGGTGGATGCTCTAATCGTACAGGCAGTCCAAATGCCAGAAGAGTGTCAGCTTGCGATTCTAAAAGGTTTGAATGAATCGCTTCGTGGAACACGTAAGGTTGAGATGCCTAAAGGGTGGTTGGAATTTTCGGCGTTACCGAGCCTCCGCACAGAGGAACCGCTGGTTCGTCAATTGTCCACGGTATTCGGATCGGGGCGAGCGTTGGACGAATTGCGTCAAATCGCCATGGATCAAGCGGTCGACTTGTCGAATCGTGGTAAAGCGCTAGAAGCTTACATTGACGCCCAGCCAGAAGATTTACGAAAACTTTGCGAAACATTGTTAGATGTGCGCGTGTTGAATGCGGTAGCTTTGCGAGGATTAAGCCGATTTGACGATAATGGGGTTAGCAATTTGATCATACGCAAATACCGTGCGTTTCAAGCGGAAGATCGGCCTTTAGTTTTGCAGGTTTTATTATCGCGTCCTACATCGGCCGGATTGCTGTTGGAGACGTTGGCAAAGCCCAATAGTCCAATTCCCGTCAAGGATATTACTGCTTTCCACGCTCGGCAAATTGAGAGTTTGGGAGACGAAAAGTTATCATCTCAATTGCGGGAGGTCTGGGGTGAGTTAGGTGAGACAGATGCAGCCATCAAGCAAGCGACGGCACAATGGAAGGAACGTCTGACGCAAAGCTATTTGGCGAGTGCGGATTTACCTCGCGGTCGATTATTGTTTAATAAATCGTGCAGCAATTGCCATGTTCTATTTGGTGTTGGGGCCAAGGTGGGACCCGAGTTAACAGGTTCGCAACGCGGCAGTCTTGACTACCTTCTGGAGAATATTCTGAATCCTAGTGCGGTGGTAGGTAAGGATTTTCGGATGTCCGTGGTGCGAACTATCGACGGACGGGTGTTGAATGGTTTAGTGGTGAGTCGTGATGATCAGAAGATGATATTACAAACGGCAACGGAGTTGATGACATTGGCGGCCAGCGATATCGAAGAGATCAAAGTCACCGGCAAATCGGCCATGCCCGACGGTTTGTTACAAAACCTCTCTGAGGAGGAGGTGCGGGATTTGCTTGCTTATTTGATGAGTCCAGTGCAGGTCGGTTTGGTGGGGGAGTAAGTGGAGAGCAAATTGAGTCGCAGGAAGGATGCCGGTGGTTGAGAACCGGTTTGAGCAGGATTAGGGTTTGCGAGAATCCTTCGGGTTTGTTTTAGCGAAGATCGTTTTTAGTTCATTGAGTTCTTTGCGACTTAAACCTCGTTCTTCGATGAGGTGGCGAATAAGGCGGATACTTTCACCGTCGAAAAGATGTTTAAGCAAATCGTTAACTTGTTGCCGAATGACCGCATCGGGGCGAACTTTGGCGACGTAAACTCGCGCCCGACCCTTGAGTTTGCTCGTCGCATATCCTTTAGTTTCCAAGCGGCGAAGATACGTTTGCACCGTTACATAACTTATCGTTCGCTCGGAAGCGATGTTTTCGAAAACTTCGCGCACGCCAGCGGGACCGATTTCCCAGAGGGCGCGAATGATGGCGATCTCTCCTTTGGAGAGAGTTGGGCGCGAGGCTTGACCGGAGCGAGTTTTCATATTTTCTTCCGACAATAACGCCGAGGCAATGATCCGAGTAGAGCGTGGTTGATCGGTATTGCTTGACGCAGCGATGTACTTAGCTAGCTTAGATCGACACGTACAACTGTAATTCAATTTACAGTACAAATGTAATTGAATCAAGGTTGTGTCGAGCGAGGTTTTGGGGGCGTTCTGGCGGTAAAGTGTTTCTGTAGGGCTTTCTCGTTTAGGTACCGCTAGCGGGGCTGAAGTATTTTTTCGAGTCGATCCTCTTGCTCAGCCGTTCGGACTAAGGCGAGATATTTTGGGCCACCATCGTACTGAATTTGAACCTGTTTAAGTAATTCTCCATCTTCGATGAGGAAGTTGATGAAGGGATTGTCGGCGGAATTCTCAATGGCTTCCTCCAGAACGTTTCGGTCCCAGCGGTGATTGTTGATGCCAATAATTTTGGTGCCGGGGCCGAATTTTGCGCGATCTGCTGGGCTACCGAGTTTGACATCGGCGACGGTTCCGTCATACGAGAGTGACATGCCCAGTGTATCGCGATGATCGACTCCGCCGGGGTAGCGGAAAGTATTGTAGGGAATTCCGGGTGGCCGACTTATCGGGCGAAATTCATAGCCTAGAAGATCAGCGACTTGTGGGTCGTAACCATCTCGAACGGACTCGATTCTTCTTTTGATTAAGCCGTCCCAATCGTATTTAGCCAAACCATTTAGAATTGAGACGATTTCTTTTCTGGTGAATGGCTTAGGTGGACTGTATTGCGTCGTGGCCGTGGGTTCTGCCGCGGCAAAGAATTGAAGGCAAAAGTCATCGACGGAATGTTTCTGTTTTGATTCGTGGCGGAGAATAGCATCGACCTCGAGCCAAAAAAGCATACCTTCCATGTAGTAATCTTGGCTTCCACGCAGCAGCGGCCACGTGGAGCTTCTATCGCGAAGAATGTGGGAGGCAGCTGCGGTATCTACCAGTGGTCGCCACTGTCGATTTTGTTGATGGGCTGCATTGCGCAGTTCCACGCTTAGGCGATGTCGAAATTCATCGACCGTCATGAAGCCGGAGCGAGCTTCGATCAATTCGCCGAGGTATTGAGTAAGTCCTTCGTAAACCCAGAGCAAATCGGTTCCTTGCGGAGTTTGGAAATTTTGAGTGACCATTTGTGCGGGCTGGCGATATTTTCCGCACCAAGTGTGCAGATATTCGTGTGGAATGAGTAGTCGGGACCAACCTTTGAGGGAATTAAGTGTAGCCAAATCGTTAATGGGTAAGACGTTGAGTGTTGATCTGGAGTGTTCTAGACCATTGGCTGGTAGAGCATCGGTAGCAGCAAGCAGAATATCAAATCGATCGAAGGGCTGAGAACCTGTGAGTTTTGCGGTCTGGACGATCATGCGTCGAATCGCGTCTACCACCGTCGAATCGAGAGCAACAGCGGATGCAGACTCTGAGAAGACGTGGAGTGAATGTGGGGATATCTTAGTTGTCTCATTGGAGAAGTCGAAATCGAATCGACGATAATGAGCGCCACACATGATCGGGCTATCGACAAAATTTCGCAAGCTGACTGCGTCATAAGTGAAAGTGTTGGTGCTTTGTTCCCATGCGGTTTGCGGGATTGCAGAAGCCGTTTTCCAATCTTTGGGGAGCCGAAGTTTAGCAGCGATGAGTGCTTTGTCGATATGCGAGGTTTCGGGGTACAGTAGGACTGTGTTTGGACTGACGATCCCGATCCTTCGGCTACCAAAGGTATCGTGTCCGAAGGAATTGGTGGAGGGTTGATTGGTGATATAGCGAATGCTGACACGGATCGCAGAGGTTTGCGGTGGTGCTTTGACAACGACTCGAAAGACTTCGCCTGGGGATCTTGACCATTGCAGTGGTTGTTGATTCTGGTCGGTGAAGGTCAAGCCGGCGACATTTTCGATGGGGCCGCCGGGGCCGTGGGATCCGGGCACCCATTTCGGATACCACAGGGGAACTTCTTGTTGTTTCTTAGATGTAGGGATAGGGATGTTTAGCTGCGCGGTGAGGAGGTTTCTGGCTAAATCTCGAGCATCGATTTCGATGGAGATCGGTGTTTGAGCCAACAGGGGTGAAGCAATCAACACGATTGCATAGAAAATGGCAGCGAGTCGATGCAAAGAACGATGATTCCGAGTCATGGTAGATACCTCCGCGAAGAATTATAGTTCGCGGTGAGCATCTGGCGGATAGCCTTTGCGGAAAAAGCAGGTGGTGCGGAGAAAAAAGCGTCTTCCCGAAGGCAAAGTCCCTAAAAAGATAGCCCTGAGGCGGAACTTCGGTTGGTACATCCCGTTCCAATGCTCTCGCAAAGGGCAGGGCTATGCCCATCTCTTTTCGCATCGTATGTGCACATTCTCGGATTCCGAGTTTTCAGCGATTGTGTAGTCGGGGGGTGCCTGAGTCAGCTTTGCGACCCATTTTCCGATCGTTAGAACGAGATTGGGCCGCCGTATATCTAGCCTTCACGGGTCTGTTGCTCTTATTTTTTTGCTGCCAGCGAGCACTGGAATTAAGCTGAAAATTTGCTGGATTGTGAGTCCTTTTAAGATTATCTTCCTAAGCTCAATGTCAATGTTTCTAACGTAATGAGAAGGTAACCTGAATGTTGCGAGCGATCGTTCTCGTCATTTTATTGTCAATCTTCACCGTCGATGACAGTTTACTGTGCGCTCAGGATCATCAAGATCGTGTTGCTCAGGTTGGAGTACCGAGTGGTAAGTGGATCCAAGGCAGCTTTGCGGATAGTCAAATTTTTCCGGGTACCGAGCGAGAGTACAGTGTTTACATTCCGGCTCAATATGATGCCAATGAACCTGCGAATTTGATGGTGTTCATGGATGGAGCTGGATATTCGAGTGTGGAGGGAGCGTTTCGGGTCCCTATTGTGTTCGATAATTTGATTCATCAGAAAGCGATGCCCGTTACGGTAGCGGTTTTTGTCAATCCAGGGGTTATCAAAGCAAAGCGGGAAGGTGCATTGGATCGCAGCAATCGATCTTTCGAGTACGATTCGCTTGGCGACCGCTACGCTAAGTTTTTGATCGATGAATTCTTGCCGATTGCACTGAAGGATATTTCTGTTTCGGAGGATCCGCAGCGACGAGCCGTGTGTGGAATATCGTCCGGTGGGATTTGTGCATTCACGGTCGCTTGGGAGCGACCAGATCAATTTGGCAAAGTGCTCTCTCATATCGGTAGCTACACCAATATTCGTGGCGGGTGGGCATATCCTGGACTAGTTCGCCAAACGAAGGCGAGTCCCAAATCTATTAAGGTTTATTTGCAAGAGGGTAGGGAGGATCTTGATAACTTGCATGGCAATTGGCCCTTGGGCAATCAAGATTTGGCGGCCGCCTTGCAATTTGCAGGCTACACCTACAAATTCACAATGACCGAGGGGGGGCACAGTGGGAAGTGGGCTGGCGAGGATTTACCTGAGGCCTTGCGGTGGTTATGGGATGACAAAGCGATCTCGACGGTCATGCCGATAGTAGAAACCAAGCCGAATTGGGAGCCGGATCCCGATGCGGTAGTTCAAGAGGTTCCTAAGGGGAAGGTTATTGACATGCCTGCTTGGGAGTCAAAGGTATTTCCGAACACCACCCGTGATTGGTCGATCTATGTTCCAGCGCAGTATACGCCGGATACGCCGGCGGCCTTGATGGTTTTTCAGGATGGGCATTCGATGCGCAATCCTCAGGGCCGTTGGCGAGTTCCGGTTGTGTTTGACAATTTGATTGCGAAAGGCGAAATGCCGATTACGATCGCACTTTTTATCAACCCTGGCCATGATCCAGCGAAACAGCTCGAGAAAAGCAAGTTCTCTAATCGCGGATTTGAGTATGACAGCCTCGGAGATAAATATTCTCGTTTTCTGTTAGAGGAGATTATTCCTGAGGTGGAAAAACAATATCGCATCTCCAAAGATCCGGAAATGCGAGCGATCGGTGGATCGAGTTCAGGAGCGATTTGCGCATTTAATGTTGCTTGGGAGCGTCCTGATCAGTTTGGCAAGGTTTACTCGAGCGTGGGTAGTTTCACAAATCTGAGAGGTGGTAATGTTTTTCCGAGCTGGATTCGCAAAACTGAACCCAAACCGATTCGAGTTTATATGGCGGATACCAGTGGCGATATCGATAATGCGTTTGGAAGTTGGCCCTGGGCGAATCGATTGATGGCAGCTTCACTGAAATACATGGGGTATGACCTCCGTTTTGATTGGGAAGAAGGTTATGGCCACAATGCTGATTTTGGTGGCAAAAAGTTTCCTGATGCGCTGAGGTGGCTGTGGAGAAAAGAAAAGCATCAGCCTCGATATGACACGAAGGGGGATTTAGGAGGAGATCTAACTCTGTTGAATCTGCTTCTCCCGGATGAAGGCTGGGAAGTAGCCGCGGATAATCTTGGTTTCGCTGACGCATTGTGTGTGGACAAGGCTGGGAACGTTTATTTCTGTGATATGCGCGAGCCGGCAATTTATAGAATCGACGCACAGTCGGGTGCCAAGACCAAGATTTCTGCAGAGTCGGTGAGTGGTTTAGAGTTCAATCAAGATCAATCGAAACTGTTTGCGTGCCAAGGTTCGAAAAATCGAGTAATCGCCATTGATCTGGCGACTGGCGCAACGGAGTTGGTGGTTGAGGATGTCAAGCCCAACGATTTAGCGGTGACTCGCGATGGTTTTATTTTAATTACGGAGACGGGCAAAAAGCAGGTCACACGAATCGACCCAGACAAGAAAACGGTAGTCCAAGTTGATGTAGGAATCGAAAAGCCGAATGGTATCGCGCTATCCAACGATGGTGGTACTTTGGCTGTATCCGATTATGGAGGCGAGTACACATGGATGTTTCGGGTGCTCGCTGGAGGTGAGTTGGATGCGAAAATGCCGACGATGCCAATGCGGCTTCCGATTGATCCGGCCGGGCAATTTAAATTTAATTCACCGCCACCTTACATGGTGGCATCTAAGGGAGATGGAATGGCGGTGGATAAAAAAGGGCGATATTATGTGACCAGTGAGTTGGGGGTGCAAATATTGGATCCTACTGGACGCCCCTGTGGTGTGTTGCCGAAGGTGGATAAAACCCAACCGCTGACCACCTGCATTTTGGCTGGGGCGGATCTCAATACCTTGTACATTGCGCACGGGACCAAAATTTATCGCAGGAAATTGAAGACGGAGTAGCTCCCCGCCGCTCGTTCCCTCTTGGTTCGGGTGAAACCCTGTTTATAGTTGCAGCGCTTTGCGCAGGACGGGTTCAAAGGCATTGGCATGACGATAGAAACCCAAATCAGAAGGATGAGAACCGTCAGTTGTATCATCGCGATCATCGCCGAGTAGACTTTCTCCGTCGATGTAATGCAAATGAGCGGTTCCCATTTCGACAAGCTTCTGATGTTCCGTTCGCAAAGCTTGCCGGCTGGTGTCGTTGCGTGTTTTCTGCGAAGCAATGGCCCAGTTTCCCGAGTAGCTTCTGTCCTCGACCAAGAGGATCGGAGTTGTGGGGTGAGTGGAGCGAAGAAGTTTCACGAGCGGTATAGTTTTCGCGGTAACCTCGGCGGCATTCATGTTGGGCAGGCAATCAATAATATAGGCTGCGGCGTCCAATTCGGTTAGCAATTTGCCGACTTCGATATCCATCCGGCCATTGCCGCTGAAACCCAAGTTGAGGACAGGTGATTTTAGTCTTCGGCCCAGGATGGAAGCATGAGGCATGCCGGGGCGTGAAGCGCAAGCACCATGGGTAATAGATGTGCCGTAAAAGACGATAGGTTTGGTCGTTCGCGGTCTTACGGGCGTGAAGGTATTTGTCTTGGGAACGCCAATCCGAAGATGTTCGGTTCCGTTATAGAGAGGTAGGTAAATGATGTATTCCCGCATGATCCCCTCTAGGCCACTGACCAGGATTCCGGCATTTTCCTGAGCTTTGGGGGCATAGACGGCGATCCATTTCCACTGGCCGTTTCCATCGACGGCGTACAGATCCAATCCTGAAACGCCCGTGGCAGGCATATGGGGCATGGCGAGATTCTGGCTGGAAACTTTATAGTCGATTTGTATTTCTGTGGCATCGGTTTGGAAGCGAACCAGCATACCTGCAGAATGACGACTCAGATTCCATACCGCATCGGAAACGCTACCGTGGGCATGGGAGGGAAGTCGATCAAACCATTTTTCCGTTTTTTCAAATCCCTTGCCTTCAATTCCCCAATCGCGAACATCAGCCCATTGTAGTTCCGCTGCGCCGAAGCTGAGGGAAGGTTGGAACGCGGAGATCGAGAGGATGGAAGCAGCAAGAAATGTGCGGCGAGGAATTGGCATGCGAAAATTTCCGAGGTAGTACTTGTAGGATGAAGCGTGCGAATCAGTATCCTATGATGCGATGTACGGCCTAGGCAACTACGTCTTTAGAGAAATGAAAACGGTCTAGGAACGTTAAGTTTGTTTTGTCGTTTTTCTGCGGTCTTTTCCAAAAGTTGCGCTGTTTTTGGAACGGTGTACCGGTAATTGTGAATCTTGAATTTCCGGATAGAATGCAAAGGTGCGACGTGAGCGTTTTGACTGAACTTGTTTCCTAATTTGTAACATCGATATCTGAGATTACTGGCATGACATCGCTTCCGGTTTTGGAATTCATTCTGCGAAATTACAAAAATTTTAATGCGCGAGTCACGCGAGATGCGCTGCTGGCCTATTGGAATCACCTGCAGGCGGATGGAAAAATGTTTTGGACTCTGGCTGGGGCGATGTCTTCGGCTCAGTTGGGTATATCACTGGCCCCTGCGATCGAGGAGGGCATTATTCATGGAATATCGTCGACGGGGGCGAACTTGGAAGAGTCGCTGTTCCGGTTGGTCGCACACGATAGCTATAAAGACTTTCCTGAATATCGCTATTTGACCAAGGGCGATGATACCCGAATTTTGAAAGAGCACATGCGGCGTGTGACAGATACAAGTATTCCGGAAGACGAGGCTTTTCGCGCGGTTGAGAAATTTATCGTACCGATGTGGAAGGATGCTACCGCGAAGAGCGATCGCAGATATTGGCATGAGTATTTCTATGAGTTGATTCAGAAGATTCCTGCCAAGCTACATGAAGGGAAGAAAGAGGAATCGTGGTTATTGGCTGCGGCGAAAAAGAATTTGCCTATGGTGGTTCCAGGTTATGAGGATTCGACGTTTGGAAATATTTTTGCCTCGTATGTAAAGACATTGGAATGTTCAGCTTCGATTGTGAAATCGGGTATTGAATACATGGCTGGGTTTTACGATCAGTATCAACAGTTATCTCAGGGGGCTGGGGTTGGTTTTTTCCAAATCGGCGGTGGTATTGCGGGCGATTTTCCGATTTGTGTCGTGCCATCGATAAAGTACGACTTGAAAAAGAAGGCAAAGCCGTGGGCATACTTCTGTCAAATTTCGGATTCGACGACGTCCTATGGTTCGTATTCAGGGGCGACTCCAAATGAAAAAATCACTTGGGACAAGTTGACGGAAAAGACGCCGATGTTTGTTATCGAATCGGATGCTACGATCGTGGCTCCTTTGATGCTTTCCGCGTTGCTGGAATGCAAACGCAACCCCAAAGATGCCAATAAATTAATCGCCAAGATGACTCAATAGGTCTTTGACTATTCACGTGCTCGAGCGAAGCTGAGCCCAATTCTGGTTTTTTTGCCTGATTTGGGGGGATGGAGAGCAAAAAGAAGTATAAAGCGGAAAAATCGCTTTGACGCGTGAGACACAAAGGTGTTACATTCCACCTAGAGTGCTAGTTATTAGCTGAATTTTACGCGTTACGACCTAATTGGCGTCATGACCTAATTGGCGTCATGACCTAATTGGCGTTGCGACCTAATTGGCGTTGCGACCCTGGTAGCAGTCAAAGGTGATTATGATGTGTCGACAGAATAGCAGAGCTGCTTTTACTTTAGTCGAGTTATTGGTGGTAATTGCCATAATTGGCATTTTGGTTGGACTGCTGCTACCGGCGGTTCAGTCGGCTCGCGCGGCCGCTCGCCGTATGCAATGTTCTAACAACGTTAAGCAGATAGCATTGGCGTGTCATAATTTTGAGTCTACCTACAAGGCTTTGCCGCCTTGGGTGCATGCCCGAGGGCCTGGAGGGACACAGCGACCCACGATTTTCGCTTCTGGGCACTATATGATTTTGCCCTACATGGAGCAGCAGCCGATTTTTGATCAGGGACGCGGCATTAGTTTCGATGTTCGTGTTCAGTCGGTTGCATCTTTTGCCTGCCCAGATGACATTACGTTGTCGGGAGGGAAATTTGTTGGGCGAGCACTTAGCAATAATACCAATCGAGTGAGTGTGGGTGGCGTTGCCTATGGTGGAACAACTTATGCTTTGAACGCCCAAGCTTGCCGAGTTAGTTTTATGAATGGGCATCCTACGACCATGAATGCGACCATGGCTTCGTTGACGGACGGCAATAGCAACACCGTACTAGTGGTGGAACGACAGGCTGCCTGTTATGGGAACGACTTTCCCAATCGTGGGCTTACACCAAATTTGGGAACGGGCTCGTTCACGTTCAGTATATGGGCGCGAGGTGGTCGGCACGGAACATTCAGCCCTTGGGTCGACGGAGCGCCGACAGCGGCGAATCTCGATGTCGTCAACGGGACGGCGACCGAGGTGGGAGCGGGGTACACGTGGTGGGATTGTCCGGTTCTTGATCCTACCTTACGTAATCCGTCAAACTATGCCGCTGGTCCTGGTCCGCGAAGTGATCCCAATTTCCGCAATCCATTTAATGGGGTGCCCAATCCAGGAGGAATTCAACCTTCGACATTTGAAACCGGATGTGACTGGCGAAGACCCCAGGCGATGCATCAAGGCGTGATGATCACCGGATTGGCTGATGGGAGCGTTCGCGCCTTGGCAGCAACGATCAATGTCGTCACTTTTCAGCGGGCTTGTGATCCTCGTGATGGAAACGTAATGGGTTCGGATTGGCAGGAGTAATGCTAATGGTTCGCGCGTTTGGAAGTTTGCTTCTCTTGGCATGTTTGTGGATCACTGGGTGCTCCAATCAACCCGCCCTTATTGAGATTTCAGGCACAGTGACTTTTAAAGGCTCACCGATTCCGGCTGGTGATGTGAGCTTTATGCCAGATGTCACGGTTGCCGGAGGTCAACTTCGAATGTATATGGTAAAGGAAGGAAAATTCGATTCCGTGCAAACGCCTGGAATGGGATTGTTACCAGGTAAATATAAGGTTCGTGTAAACGGCTATGACGGGAAACAAATTCCCAGGTACTTCAGTGGGAAACAAATTTTTAACCCCTATGAATTAGAAATGGAAATTGCGACCGGAATAAGTGTAAGCCAAGATTTTGTCGTTCCCGAGGCATTGGGTGAAAATATCAAGTACACCGAAACGGCTGATTTTTGAATCCCTTTGGCTATTGCGTTAGTATGAGGGTTAGGTTGGCTTGAGGGGAGTAATCCCTATGGTAGCAAGCGTTTGTCTTGGTGGCTGGGTTACATTTCCGTCGTATTCTGTAAGGTTTGCGATCGATCGTCCTATTATGGGACAATGTTGATTTGGCTTTCTTGCCATCACTGTCCGTGATTTCTGGCATTGCGACTTGGTTTTGCAAGCTTCTATGGGATCTTGACCGAAATCGAGCTGGGAATCTATCGCGTTAGGTCAATCTCTTCGAGTCTGAGAGCTGGGGGCGCTGATGGGAGCTGCCGAGAATTGGTCTGCTGACATGCGGACGATTCGGATTAAAGGCTTCAGAAATACGCTAGGGAAATATGGGTTCACCCTGGCGAGATTTGAGTTGGGACACAGGCGAATCAAGCATGTGGTCATCGAAAATGCGAACGACGTTTGGCAAGCAACGCGGACAAGATCCACTGCAGGATAGAGAACCGTCGAAAAGCTTGATCATTAGCCTTAGAGCTTTCATGTCTTTCTAATTAGTAAGCTCTTTTTTCATAATTGAGCCGAAAATGGATGTTTGCGGGGAACCGAGCATGCTAGCAGTTGTCACTATGGTTATTCTGTCAGACCATTTTTCGAAACTGCGAGGATTTTTATGATTTTTTATGACGAATACTCCGAAGTCCCCAAGGATCTAGTTGAGCGTTTCGTCACCGAACAGCAACTTGGGAGGCTGATCACGGTAAGCGAAAGTGGCCAACCTCATATTGGCTTATATCCTTTCCTTTTCCGTGATTCAACGATTGAAATGCATTTGAATCGGCGTGATGAGCAACTCGCAGATTTAAAGGTGAATCCAAAATGTGCTTTTGAAGTAGACGAAATCCTCGGGACCATCCCGTCGTATTGGATTCATCCTGCTAATGCGGCCTTCGCAACCGCCTACTATCGAGTTGTAATCTTTAACTGTCATGTTGAGATTTCCGAGGATCGACAAGTCATCGCTGAGCATCAGCAGCGTCTCATGAAGCATTATCAGGCCGAGGGGGGATTTGAATCGCTGCATGAGCAGCATTCTATGTATCAAGTCTCTTTCGGAATGATTGCGGCGCTCACTTTGAGCATTCGCGAATGCAAAGTGAAATGGAAGTTGGCTCAAAATCGCGATCGTGAAACGCGGCTGAAGATTATTGAGCATCTTCGCTCTCGCGGTGGGGCTTCCGATCATCGGGCGGCTGATGCTCTGCAATGGACCTTAGATCACGAATCATCCAACTGAGGTCATTTTTTTCATAAGGTTCATGAAACTTTGCAACGGCATTTTTGTAACTTGATGAGAAACTCATTTTCCAGAAAAGATAAGGGTGAATTTCTTTGGATATACAGAACATTCCATTTGGCGTTACGAACTGGTCGAATATCCCAATAACTGAGCATGCTGGAGAGACGGGAGTTGCGTATTGGAAGACCTGTCAATTTGGGGTGATTCGAGTCCGCATGGTGGAGTACACAGCGAATTACCTAGCGGATCATTGGTGTGACAAGGGTCATATTCTATTGTGCCTTGAGGGCGAGTTAGAGACGGAACTTAAGGATGGCCGCGTTTTTACATTGCGCCCGGGTATGAGTTATCAGGTGTCTGATCGCGGTGAGCCGCATCGATCGAGGAGTGTTGCGGGGGCGAAGATATTCATCGTAGACTGACCAATCGAGAACCTTCGGATACCGATCAAGGTGCTTTTGCTATGCTATCTTACTTCGAATGTGTTCAGGGAGATTATGTTATTTCATGCGACCCTTCTAGGTTGGATCTGGCGGTGATCCACGGTTTTCTATCGAACTCGTATTGGTCGCAGGGGTTACCTCTGGCGGTTATGCAACGCGCGATAGCGGGCAGCATTTGCTTTGGACTTTATCATCAGGATTCTCACGTCGGTTTTGCGCGTGTGGTAACTGACAAGGCAACGTTCGCATACCTATGCGATGTGTTTGTGTTGGAATCGCATCGTGGTCGCAAACTAGGAGTCTGGATGATGGATGCGATTACAAACCACCCTGACCTGCAGGGATTACGGCGATTTGTCTTGGTCACACGTGATGCCCATCATTTGTACGAAAAATTTGGTTTTCGGTCTCTTGCGCGGCCAGAAAGTTATATGGAATGTTATCGCCCCGATATTTATATCGCTGAAGGTAAGTGAGTAACTGGCAAGGTATTGTGCATGACGAGTGTTGAAATGAGCTCAAGGTCTGCCGCAGAAATGATCTCGAATTGGAGACATCTAGTTTGTGAGTGATCGAAATTCAATGGTATGTTTTGGCCACTATGAATAAGCATTTGACATAGGTCACATAGACCGCGATGCGATATTACGCTGGTATTGCTTAGGGAATCATGTATGCTTGAAATCTCGGTAAATGGGCTACGACCGCAGGGATATAGGCCAGTTGTTCCTTAATTTAGGCGTTTAGCATTGGAGTCTAGAATGAAAGTGTCGAATGTTTCGCGCAGCCTGTTTGCATCGATGCTGGTTTGTGGAACGATCGCCATTGCGATATTCATGTTGATATCGAGCGGACAGCTAAACGTCGCGACATTGCAATCCATTGACGGGCCTCTTGATGCGCAGCAACTAGCTTCGATTCAATTGTGTAATTTTCTGAATGTTGGGGCAGGTTCTATGATTTGTGGCGCCGTTTTCGCGGCAATCGTGATGGTTGGAATGCGAGTTGGCAACCAAGGGCCAAGTATTACGGATTGATGTCTGTTACCCATTTTCTTGCACTACCAACCAATGCCGAAAATGAGTTGCAGCACGATCATTCGTACGCCTTACTATCGGAGTCAACGTCTCGATGCAATGCGAGGTACCCTTTACGACAGTCCAACGCAGAGTGGACAATGGACAATGGACAATGGACAATGGACAATGGACAATTCAATGATGGCCCAATATTGGGCAAGCTCTTTCCTGTTGTATTTTGCGTCTTAATTTGATTCTTACACTGTTGGGTTGTAAGAAGGCAAGCAGACAAAGTTTGCTTAGGGAACGAGAACCACGCGGAATCCAAGTCCCATTTGCCGATGATTAGGCTCCGCTTTGCCACGGTCACACGACCGCGCTCTGGATGGTTCATAGCCCCAACTGCCCCCACGTAATACTCGCTGAGTGCCAACTGATGGGCCTTGCGGATCAATGTTCGGTGATTTGGCGTCGTACTGGCTATACCAATCACCACACCATTCCCATACATTACCCGTCATATCAAATAGCCCGAAAGCATTGGGTTGAAAACTTCCCACGGGGGCAGATAGAGCGTAGCCGTCGCTACCTTGTAAGGTTGGGAATTGCAAGTTGGGTTTTTCTTTCCAGACGGGTTTATACTTTTCTCGAAGAGTGCGATCGGGTCCATTGCCGAAATGAATCATGTCTTCGGGGGCGTTACCGAAATAGAAGCGGGTAGTCGTTCCCGCTTTGCAGGCGTATTCCCATTCCGCTTCAGTTGGCAACCTGTACGTTTTCCCTTCTTTACGACTGAGCCACTCACAAAACGCAACGGCATCATTCCAGGTAACCAAAACAACCGGATGATCGAAGGTTTGATCGGCAAATCCCCATTGCCAAGGCCTAAAGGTTTTACGACGTTCTTCCCCGTCTTTCCAGCCCAAGCTCTCTTTGCCGTCCCGTTCACATTCGAGTTTGTATTTTGACTCGTGGTAGAAGGTAAGAAATTGTCCTAAGGTGACCTCATGAGCGCCCATGTAAATTGGTTTTGTGATATGTACCTTGTGCAACGGATATTGACGTTCAATCATCTCTGGCCGAAGGTAAGCGAACTGCTTTAGAACGCTCTTTGCATCCTCATCAGCCCCCATCATAAAATGACCTGGCGGAATCAGCCGAAATGTCATGTCGAGTGTGTTATTGACTTCAACAGGTTGATATAGGTACTTGGCCCATTCTTTTTGGCATTCCGCGGCCTGCGTTACATCGAACGGAGTGGTAAGAGGTTCTGGGCTTACGTCGAACGTTGGTCTTGGAGTATCGGCCACTTCGCCTCCTTCTAGGCACAGGATTTGAGCGTGAATAAGAACGGCGCGTTGATGGAGACGTGTAAATGCCAGTCCCGGTTGTGACTTGGAGCGTTTTAAATCGTCCGAAATGGTTAGCCACGTACGTCGTTGAGCGACAATATCACAGAGAAAATCGAACCCAGTCACGACGGACGTATGCGGAGAAAGCCAACGGAATAGGGCATCATTTTTCGCGACTTTACCATCTATCTTGACGATGAGTGACGGTTCGTTGACTAGTATTTCGATGAATTGCAAGAGGCGTGTTTTGAGTTTTTCGAATTCGGTACGGTCTGCAGCGGCCCAGTGATTAAGGTCATAGCTTATTTTTCCCAATTGGTTTTGTATATGCGCAGCAGTTCCAAAAATTAATTGAAAGCGAAGTTGCAATTCGAGTAACCTGAAAATTTTTCGATCAACAGCGGCAGTCTGTTCGCCGGTAGTCATGGATTTGCGACTAACTATCGCGTTCATCATTGTATCGCTTAGCGTCTTATATAATTCCTCGAATAGTTTTCTTCTTGTTTCTGGCGGACTGTCGATCAGCATCAGTGTCAGAGCCTCGAGGAGTCGATCTTGAGCAGATCGATATTTTGCAGCGACCTGAGCTTCCCAATTTTGAAAACTTGCTGGACCTTGCTGGTGTAGTATGGATGCATCGGACATTAATTGGGAAAGCGTTTCCATATCCAATCGCACTTCGGCCAATTGAGTCTCGTAGAATTTCTTCTGCTCTGGATTCAATTCTTTTGCTGTTGCTGTACGAAACTCTTCGCAGAACGTCGCTTCTTTTTCTTCGACGGCGGCAGCTTGGGAATCGTACGAGGGCCGTAGTTTGATCTGAAATTCTGGGGAGACAGCAGAACCGGACACGACCTTATTCAATTCGCTGCTGAGATTGGTGAGCATGGTACGTTGGGTTGGCGTTATGCTTTGAGGTGTTCCGGAAGAGGTATCGACGTCCAGGGATTGTACGATCCTTGCCGCTTCTTTGATCAGTCGAGCAGTCTGGGGAGTAGCTATACCGGGAACGGGGCGTTCTGGTATGGCCACATTACCTGGGAGCCTTCGAATATTAATTTCACCCTGCATTGCCTGAGCGCTCTGTTCTGCAAGGTCGCGTGCTTTCACTAGGTCATTACTCAATGCTGCCTGTACGGCGGCTTCTCCAAGCGTTGCGCTAGTTGTCAGGGCATCATCGGCCAACTCATAAGTTGTGGGACGCGGCAAGATGGCAACCCATTTGTTGTCTGTTCGAAAACTTACGCCGCCGTGTGAATACGTAGGAGTCGAAACCTGCAAACATACCTTATTATTCGGCTTAGTTATTTCCTCTATCTGCGTATAGATTAAATAAACTCCATTAACCCGAGGAGGTGGTTTCCAGGCTTGCGATCCGGTGCTCTGTCCAGCATTCTCGGTCGCAGGACGTTCGGGCGTTAGCTTTATTTTTTGTTCATTCATCCACCGAGCGAGTGCGATTATCTTGGTCACCTCTCGGAGGCGATGCAGCGGCGGATACTCACGAGCATAGACATCGTAGTTTTCATTTATTTGTTTTCGATAAATTTCTGAAAACCGTTCGATATCTGCCAATGCGGTTTCGTCGGTTGCTGCTCCATCTTTTTGCCGAGGTTGCGTTTTCGTTTTCAGTATTATTTGAGGGGTCGAAAAGCCAACCTCTCTACGGTCGGGCGAGATAGTTAAAGAGGACTCTTTCGGTTCGAGCCAAAAAAGAAGATTAAACTTGATCTTAGCACCGCCGTTTTTATGTGCAATTTTTTGAAATGTCTGATGGCTTGGAATGGTGTGGTATACCATTTGACCCATATCGATCGTTTTAAGAGTATAGTCTGCCTCGTATAAGATGCGTCCGAGGGCTGTATCACCGGCCAATCCTTCGAAGCGTAAGAGGCTCTGAGCTGGGGCTAACCCGTAGGCGGCTTCTAGTAGTTCATTGGACAACGGAAAGTCCTGGAAAACGCGTATGCGAGCGTATTTCCAATTATCCCAATTTTCAATTCGTGTTCCCCCTTGAAGCCAAGCGTCGAAAATTTCCACAGGATATTTTCCTTGGCGTGATCTCAAAAAGAGTTCGTTTGCTTTTTGTTCGTCCGCCATTTCTAGGCTTAACGCGATTTGTGATAAAACGAAGGCACGGAGAATCACTTGTCGTTCGGCGTCCGATTTGCCGGCAAGTTCCGGCTCGGCGAGCAATTGCTTCGCTTGGTCGGCCTTTCCCAGTGCCTCAGCTGCATTCATTAGGCTTTCTGAAGCACCTTGAGCATAGATGCGGTAGGCCTTTGCACCTTGTACTTTTCCAACGTATTCAAGAACTTTAACCTGACCTTCGAGGATGGAGGCTGGTACAGGCCAAGACTTCACACCCAGATTATGATAGTTATAGAGATCAACCAATTGAGACTTGGTCATACCAATTTCTGTTGCTAGTTTGTCGAGAAACAACTGCCGATCGATCTCCAACAGTGGATGACTAAGGATTAATTTTGTCCATCGTTCGAACCAGCTTTCAACAACCACTGTTCTCTGGTCGTCAGGCAATTCGAAGACAGACCCCGTCATACGACGAGACAACTCATCCAGCCGATCCCATGAGGCTCTGTCGGCATCGAGACTAAATCCCGGCTCGGGGTAGAGCACTGCATCTTCGAGTAATTGGTGATAATCAACGGGACCAGTTTTATACGCAGGATCGTAGGTTCCAATAAACTCGACCGTTCCACTTTCAGGATCAACAAGAACGCGAGTTAGTACATTCATTGAATCAAGCGTAGTGATCGGAGTTTTGGGCTCAAAGGGAGAGCCGGTATCGACACCCGGAATGAAGAAAACCTGCTTCGGATTCAGAGCCTTAAGCCGTAAAAACCCGTCAGGTTTTACTTCCATCGTCAAAGATTTTCCCGACCGTTCAATTTGAATTTTGATTCGGGAGGGATCGAGAGGCGGATGCATGTACATCAGCTCAAAAGCTTGGTCCGCGGAGGTCACGGAGTAGCCGTCAACGAACGTTAAAGTGTCACCGACTTGTAGGCCTACATTCGCGGCAGGCGAGCCGGGACCTACACCGCTTATCCTCGAACCGCTCGGAATTTTCTCTTTAGATAATTCTATTCCTAAAAGCGTTCTATAGGCAGGGTAGTTCTGAGATTGTCCCCGAACTTCCATAACATTGCACAGTGTCACGCACGCGATTAAAAGTAAATGTTCAATAGGTTTCGCACGCTTCAAGCTAAGCCATTGAAATGGGGTTCGTTGATTCATTGGCGGGTTTCCTAAAAGAATCTGGGCTGTGCCGACAATGGCGCAATTTGCCCATTGAAATTGCGTGTTGATCATGCAGCAAGTGTATAGAATGATTGTAAGCAAATTGCATGCCAAGCTTTTAAAGTTGAGCTTTCGGTTGGCTAACGGGTTTGGTTTTAATCGCCCAAAACTAGTATCCAAATCAACAATCCAACCATTATTTTTAGCTGGGGAAACCGGAGAAAATGAAAGTTTAAAATGTGGGCGGTAGAGTTTTCTTTTTTCGCGATTTGCGATCAAAGATGTGTCAATGGATACAAGGTTTTTTGAAGTTGAAGTATTAAAACTGAAACTAGCAGTTTCGAGGTTTTCAGTTTTATCGCACACAAATAGGGGCATTTCCGCACATGTCAAATCAGTAAGCCGATGTGAAGCAGCTAACGCGTTCGGCTGCTCCAGGAATTAGGAGAATGCATGAGTTGCGCGGTCGTTGGTTCTGGGGTGAACGTGGAGCGTGTACCGTTGGAAAGGTAAAACCGTCGCTAACGCGTTCCGCCGATCCAGAAATTCGGAAAATGCATGAATTGCGCAAACGGTGGTTCTGGGGTGAAAGGTGAAGTGTATACTGTTGAAATCGTAAAACCGACGCTAACGCTGTCGGCTGATGGAAAGCTCGTTTCAAGTAAAGATTTGCGGCATGAAAAGATTGATTCTAGGGCTGCTATTAATCTTTTTCGGCGTTTCCTTTTGGATTGCCGCTGGGGCTGTTCTAATGAGAGCCTCGCTTGTAACGATAAAGCTGAATCGAATTTCGGAAAAGGTTTCGGGAACGGTAGAGTATCGTTATCTCGGCATACCGATATTTTGGCAGCAGTTGGCCAATGTTCAGCGCGTTGAGAAACGCGAGATTCCGATCACAAGAGCCACTCCCCGCAAAATAGCTTTTGGTCCGACGAAAATTTTAACGCGTGTTGTCATTAGCGATGAGTTCCAGAATATCATCGCTTGGAGTGAACAAAGAGGACTTGTGGAAGCTGCTGAGCCGATGCAAAAATTCCTTGCGAGCCAAGAGACTCAATTTACCTATGACGAAAAAAACATTGGTAACACTCGTGACCTTGCCCAAGATCGAATCCTAGATAGCTTATTTGCTGTGACCCTGTTTGTGGGAGGTGTGCTATGGTTCTGGGCGGCCGTCAACCAGATAAGATGGCTCATTTCAGAGTTTAAATCGAATCGTTCTGCAGTTTGAAGTCCTAGTTTTTCGCTCGCAATCGATAGATACTTACCTTAGAAGCAATACGTTCAAAATTGAGTTTGGGGTGCCGTGTTCAATGCGGCATATGGTTCACCTACATGGCATCCGCTTCGAGAGCGTCCATTATCGCTGGATTGCTAATCGTTTATTTGGTTTGGGGTTCGACATATCTAGCTATCCGAGTGGCTGTGGAATCGATGCCACCGTTTCTGATGGCGGGTGTCCGGTTTCTAGTGGCAGGCGCGCTAATGACCTTAGCTCTCATCGCCATGGGAAAATTAAAAGCGTCGCCATCGCAGTGGCTCTTTAATTTTTGGATTGGCTTTTTTTTGCTATTGGGTGGTAATGGATTGGTGTCTTGGGCAGAGCAAACCATTCCATCGGGTATTGCCACACTGGTTATCTCGTTCAATCCCTTGATGATCGTTGCTGCGGAATGGATCATATATTGTTACACGAAAGAGCGATTGGGAGCGAAACCGAATGCCCTAGTATTTGCGGGTATGGGAGTTGGTTTAGTCGGTTTGGGTTTACTGGTTAGTCCATCGCTGTATGCTGAGGGGAGTGGCGGCCATGATCCGTATCGCATCGGCGGAATTTTGGTGGCTTGCCTGGCATGGACTATCGGTTCGATGATGGTTCGTTATTCTAAAAATCCTGTTGATCCATTCTCGGGAGCTGCCATTCAAATGCTTGGAGGCGGCATGTGGTTGGTATTGTTCGGTTGGTTTTTGGGAGAGACCAGTCAGTGCGATATAGCTGCGTTTAGTTCTCGCTCCATTCTGGCGTGGTGGTATCTTGTTATTGCAGGATCGTTGTTGACATTTACGACCTACGTTTGGTTGACTAAGCATGCCTCGCCCACGCTGGTATCCACCTATGCTTACGTCAATCCCGTGGTTGCAGTGCTGCTGGGATGGTTGATGCTCAACGAAGTGATTGATCTTAATACTTGCATCGCTGCAGTGATTATCATTGCGGGAGTCGCACTCATTACGTTCGGCAAAGGAAAAACTTTAGCTACAGCTAACATCGAGAAAAAATGTGAGGAGAATCTGCTGTCCCAAGAAAACGGGGAGCCTGTTGAGGCTGGTAGTTCATGAGGGAAGGCATGAACCATGAGTGAGGACAAGTACGACGCGATTGTAATCGGGTTGGGTTCTATGGGATCAGCGACGTGTTGGCGGATGGCTCAGCGCGGCGCGCGGGTGCTGGGGATCGATCGTTTTGAGCCACCGCACCGCCGCGGCTCGCATGGTGGTGACTCTCGAATCGTGCGTCAAGCTTACTTCGAACACCCCGACTATGTACCGCTATTGCAAAAAGCCTATCGCGGTTGGGATGAGTTAGCGGATGTTTCAGGCTACACACTTTTTGAACGCACGGGGTTACTATATTTTGGTCCTGCTGAGCATCTATTGATTGCTGGGACCTTAGAATCATCTCGACGCTATAGTGTTCCTGTCGAGAAAGTATCAGCTTCTGATTATCCGCTATTTCAAGTTCCGCGCGATTATAGCTGTTTGATGGAACGCGATGCTGGTTTTGTCCGTCCGGACTTGGCGATCGAATCGATGCTGCATGCAGCCCGAGCGAATGGCGCGGAGTTGAAGACCAACGAAAAAGTCATTGCTTGGAATCAGTCAAATGGCGGTATGAAAGTGGTTACTGAGAATGGCAATTATCGGGCGAGGACATTGGTGATCGTTTCCGGGGCTTGGGGTGGTCAGCTGATACCGCAGTTGAATCGGCATTTAACGGTAACGCAACAAGCTTTGGTTTGGGTGAAACCGAAGAATGAGCGGGATGTTGCGCTAGGGGTTCTACCATGTTGGACTTTAGCGGACGAAAAATATCCCGGTATTTTTTACGGCTTTCCATCTCTGCCGACACGTCGAGGTGGAAGCGGTCGCGGGTTTAAGTTAGCCCATCATGCGGCTGGATTACCCGTTGAAGATTTGGATGGTGAAGACCCAGCGGTGCACGAAGCAGTCCTCGACTCAATACGCGATATTCTCGATCGGTATTTTCCGGGCCGGTTTGAAAGTGAATTACGCATGGAAAGTTGTCGCTATACGAACTCTCCCGATGGCGATTTTATGGTGGACTATCTGGAACCTTTTTCTCGCGACGTTATCTATGCACTAGGTTTTAGTGGACACGGCTTCAAGTTCGCACCGGCGATCGGAGACGTATTGGCGAGGACGGCTTTGGAGGGAAAGCGCGATTCTGCGGTGGAATTCCTCTCGTCAAAACGGCTGGATTTGGGTGAAATCGCTTAGGATTTCGGATGAATTACATTGTTTTGGTGCGACATTTGCGGTTTTTTCAGGGGATTTCTGGAGCGAAAAAGCGTCCGGTGACACGTGTCGGGATTTTGGTCAGTTCTGGCGAAAAAAACAGCATTGCAAATAGAGTATAATTGAGTGCCACCGAGCGGATCAGTGACTTGTGTATGAAGTTGAGGAGTGCCGAATATGCTCAGTTTTTCAAGTCGAATGGGGTTGAGATCATGGGGGGCTGCGTTCGCCCTGGTTTTGATCAGCAGTATGTTAGCGTTTGGCTATCAGGGAGCCGCTGAGGCTGTTGATGCCAAAGAATACCAACAAGTGGTCGCGAAAGCAGTCAGCTATTTAAAAACGGAAGGGCAAGGCGAAGATGGATCCTTTAGTGGCAAAGCTGGGACAGGTCCAACTTCTTTAGTAATTACCGGCTTACTCGAGGTGGGGCAGTCTCCCAATGATCCCTTGGTAGCAAAGGCATTAAAGTTTCTGGAAGCTAATTTCCGAGCCGATGGTGGGATCTACGCCGAAAACTCTCGACATAAAAATTATGAAACATGTATTGCAGTATTATGTTTGTCGAAAGCGAATCGAGACGGTCGCTATGATGAGGCCATAAAGAAAGCAGATAAATTTTTGCGCGACCTTCAGTGGGATGAAGGGGAAGGCAAATCGGCAAGTGACATGGAGTACGGAGGAGCGGGGTACGACAGTAAAGGACGGCCTGACTTATCAAACACTGCTTTTTTCATCGAAGCTTTGAAATCTGCAGGTGCAGATGGAGATGATGAAGCGATCCAGCGGGCATTGAAGTTTGTATCGCGTTGCCAGAACCTGGAGAGCGAATCGAATGACGCTCCGGTAGCAACCAAAATTAATGATGGTGGTTTCTTTTACACCATCGGCGGTGGTGGGGAAAGCAAGGCAGGTGGCGACACGGTCGCGGGTTTGAGAAGCTATGGTTCAATGACCTACGCTGGTCTGAAAAGCATGATTTATGCAGGCGTCACCAAAGAAGACAAACGTGTTAAGGCTGCTGTAGAGTTTTTGAAAAAGAACTATGACCTCGAAAGCAATCCTGGTATGGGTAAGTCCGGCTTGTTCTATTACTATCATACGATGTCCAAAGCGCTGGATGCACTAGGTGCAAGCGACTTTGTGGATGCCAAAGGGACGTCCCACCCATGGAAGAAAGAGTTATTTAAGGTGCTGAAGGAATCTCAACAAGCCAACGGCGCGTGGGTGAATACGGATTCGCGCTGGATGGAGGGGGATCCCAATCTGGTGACTGGCTATGCGTTGCTCGCTCTGGGATATTGCAAGTAAATCTCTGAGCCTTTGCTAAATACCAAACTACCATGCACACCGAACGCCGAGAGGTTTGTTCGGTGTGTTTTTTTATGGATTCGAAGTAAAACGATACAGTGAGTATGTTTGACGTCGAGGGGGCCAATGCGCACAATAAGGCCCAGCGAAAGGACAAGCAGATGGGACCAGCAGACAAAACTTGTTGGAACCGAGAGGCAATGGCCGCTCAAACCATGCTTCCTACATAAATTGGGCTTACCTCGGTTGTATTAGGAAGACCGCATTACATGATGAATTCATTGAGACTATTGATTCGGCTAGCGCAAGGAGCCGGTTTGGGGAGTGGAACGTCTGGGGGTTGTTTCATTCTGATAGGGGTTTTGGCTGTGGGTCATTGTGCCGCGCAGTCAACTCGGTTCCCATTTGAGGCTGGATTTCCCAATCTTGATTCGTTGGCGACTGGAGAGTGGTGGACCAAAAAAGCGAAGGGAGCCAACGCACCGCCATCGATGCTGGTGCCGCGCGAAGAGGTGGTGGCCTTTGCACTTTACACTTGTCATGCCGGAACATTGAAGTTGACGGCGCAGTTGTTTCCACTTTATCCCGACGAGCCGAAGCACGTGCGATTAGAGATTCAGCAGGCTGGGGAATGGAAAGAAATTTCAAAGGTCGAGGTGCAGTTTCCAGGATGGAGTGCGCACTTTCGCATAAAGGATTGGGATAGCACCAAGGACTTCGCGTATCGGATTAGGCATGGTGAGAAAGCTAGTTTTGAGGGAATTATTCGACGCGATCCGCAGGATAAGCAGGAACTGGTGGTAGCAACGATGTCTTGTAATTCGAGTCGCACAACGGGCTCGAGGCCTGAAATCATTGATGCCCTCAAGAAGCTCAATCCAGATTTGCTGTTTTTTGCTGGAGACCAGACGTATCGACACACCGAGCATACGGCGGGATGGATTGAATTCGGATTGCAATTCCGAGAGGTCATGCGCGATCGACCTACCATTACGATTCCCGATGATCACGATGTTGGTCATCCGAATTTGTGGGGAGAGAATGGAAAGAAGTCGACGCTCGCCGGGAATGCCGACGGTGGTTATTTTTATCCGGTCGAGTATGTCAATATGGTGCAGCGTCAACAGACATGGCATCTACCTGATCCAGTGGATCCAGCGCCGATCGAACGCGGTATCACGGTCTATTTCACTCGTTTGAAATTAGGTTCATTCGACTTTGCGATACTGGAAGATCGAAAATTTAAATCGGGACCTGCGGGGAAGGTTCCGCAAATGGGGCCGCGCCCCGATCACATCAATGATCCGAAGTATGACCCGAAGAGTATTGATTTACCAGGACTGCAATTGCTGGGGGATCGGCAGATGAAGTTTCTGGAGCAATGGGGTGAGGATTGGTCTGGTATTGAGATGAAAGCGGTGCTGTCGCAAACGGCATTTTGTGGAGCGGTGCATAATCATGGAAAAGAAAATGAGCGGTTGTTAGCGGATTTGGACTGTAATGGTTGGCCGCAATCGAAACGCAATGACGCACTACGGGCGATTCGCCGTGTGTGGGGTGTGCACCTTTGTGGCGACCAGCATTTGGCGGTTGTGGTTCAGCATGGTATCGAGGGATTTCGCGACGGACCTTATGCGTTTACCAGTCCTGCGTTGGTCAATACGATTTACGGGCGCTGGTGGCATCCAACTGACGAGAAAGCTGGACCGAATGCTATTGCCAATTCTCCCTTGCCATGGACGGGGGATTTTCTAGATGGATTAGGCAATCCAATCACGATGTTTGCCTATGCCAATCCGCAAAATATAAGTCAGGAAAAAGAGCGTGCAGATGGATTCGGGATAGCGCGATTCAATAAAGAACAAAGAACAATCTGCTTCGAATGTTGGCCTCGTTTCCCTACGGCCGCTGATCAACAATTTCCAGGTTGGCCGATCGCTATTGCACAACAAGCGAATGATGGCCGTAAGGTCGTCGGAGTACTACCGAAGGTTGTCAGCCGTTCTGGCAAACGGCCGGTTATCCGGGTGACCGATGAATCCTCGGGTGAGATTATCTACACGATACGCGCTCCAGATAGTACATTCCTTCCTAGAGTTTATTCTGCGGGACCTTTTACAATGCAAGCGGGGTACGATAACGCGGATACTGTGATCGCCAAAGGGCTTGAACCAAAACCTGTGGACGATACCGCGCGTCAGATCGAAATCGATTGAATCTTTTCTTGTTGGAGCCATACGATGACGAACGCCTTTTTGGGTGAGTTTTTAGGAACCGCGATTTTGATTTTGTTGGGTTGCGGCGTATGCGCAGCAACGAAGTTAGAGAAGAGTTTTGCCAAAGGGAGTGGGTGGATTGTCGTGACGGCAGGTTGGGCGTTCGCCGTAGCTTGCGGGATTTTTGTCGCGAAGGCGCTCGGTGGAAGCGGTGCCCTTAATCCCATTGGACCGATTTCCAATATCGTTCTGGGCAAAGAAACGCTTTCGACGAATTTGGTGCAGATAGCAGCGGAATTTTGTGGCGCGTTTATCGGAGCGGTACTTGTTTGGCTTCAATACTTACCACATTGGAAGGAAACCACGGATGCCGAGGCGAAACGTGGTGTTTTTTGTACCGGTCCGGCAATACGTAATGCACCTGCGAATTTTCTCTCGGAATTTATTGCCACATTCGCTTTGGTGCTGGTGGGAACATCCATAGGAGAAGCCGTTGAAGGTACTTTGCAAGCTCCCTTAGTGGGTATGGTCGTCTGGGCTGTCGGTTTGAGTCTCGGTGGTGCGACGGGCTATGCCATCAATCCGTTTCGCGACTTAGCGCCGCGTCTAGCTCACGCTCTTTTACCCATCGAAGGAAAGGGTGATTCGGATTGGGGTTATGCCTGGGTTCCCGTACTGGGACCAGTAGCTGGAGCCATTGTCGCCGCATTGCTCTACCAAGCGCTACATCAAGCTTAAGAGATTGGACGAAAGGTGCTCCAGCGCTTCGAATCAGCAACTTCTAAATCAGTACCGAACCTGCAACTGGAAGCGGAGTAAGTCCCCGTCGAATTGTTGGTAAGAGAGGGTATTGGCTGAATTGATAGCGCGTGTATTGGTGCGCTCGGTCCATGTGTAACAGGATACAAGTTCGACATAAGAGTTTAATTGCCATTCGCAGCCTAATTCGAGTTCGCTCACCTCTGAGAAAGGGGAGTTGAACTCGCCCTTGTAGCCGCCTTCATAATATCCCCAGCGGAAAAAGGGCCAAAATTCGCCGTGGCATTGAGATTTATAGCGATACAGGAGCATCGCATAACCGCCATAGAGCGGTCGATCGATGACTTCGGTTTGGGCTTCATTGAGCGCTGGCCCACGCCCGACATTCCACTCCGTTTGGAATCCTAACGGTTGCGGATAGTAAATCCACGATGCACCGACTCGTTCGTCCAGAATCCCAGGAACATTTCCCTGCTCCAAAGTACCCAACGGGCGTACTGCCGGTCCAACTCCCAAGGGGCTGATCGGTTGGCTGAGCACTGTGTATTTTCCATAGTAACCTTGCAAGCCAAACTCCGTCATCTGACCGTCGGCAAAGGTGTAGGGAATGGTCAACCGCGAGACAACATGCAAGTTGTCATTTTGCTCTTTAAAGGATCCACCTTGTCCATTGTAGAAACCGATGCCGAAAACACCGTAGTTCCCTGAACCCTTGAGGTTATCATCGACGGCCGATTTGAAAAAGTCTTGCGCGTACTTTGGGGTCCAATAGAAAAATGCCCCGAGGTCGCGTTCATTCCTGGCCGCGCTGTTGAAGGCATCATTGCGGTCTAGTGGCAGTCGATTGCGACTGGATTGCAGGTTTTCCCATCCATAAGGTATTTTCGATAAGCCTACGCGAACGCGATACTCCTTATCATCATCGAGGTAGAGATCGGTATACCAATCTCGCAATTGCGCGTAGTGGATGCTGTCCGTACTATTAGGAACCGTCCCTGCAAATTCAGGTTGCAGGTAAACAAATATGCGATCGGAAACATCGCCTTCAAAGATCAACCGCGCTCGTCGAATCAAAAATTCGTTATTGCGTCCGACTGAAGAATCACCCACATGCTGTGCCAACGCCGAGCCAGGCTCTTCCAAAAGCGTTTCGTTAAGGCGAACTTGCATGTAGCCGCCAAGCTTATATTTCTCAAACCAGCTCTTTTTTCTCTTCCTTCTTTTCGGGTTTCTCTTTCTCTGAGGCTGCGGACTTATCGACCGATAGTTCTGCGATTTTTTCTTCGGCGGCCTTCAGTCGCTCCAGTATTTCTTCGGAGTTCCACTGACCCGATTGCTCGAACTGACTTATATCGGTGTTGGCTGGATCGGTGTTGGGTATTGCAGTAACTTCAGCGGATTCTTGGGCCAGTGCGCTGTTTAAGGAAAATACGCCCGCAATGATCGTAATGGCTGTGAGTCGCATGGCGACGAGACGCAGCTGGGGTAATCGGTGGCAATGAAGAGACGAGAGGAAGTGATTGCACATTTTGGTACTATTGGAGTTTCCGGAGCGTACAACCTTTACAATTCCTACGACTGTTACAAATTCTCACATGGTATCGTCGACAACTTCATCTTTTATTCACCGCTTCTTGTTGAAGCGTGATGGAATCTTAACAAATCGGGGGGAGTCTTGTTTTTTGTGGTGGCAAGCTGAGTGGTTTGGGTGGTTTGGTGTAAGGGCTTTTATAGAGGAATTGGATTTGTGTCGGGAGTCGATGTCGAATGGAATTGCATCCGGTCTAAGAACGAAATCCGCTAAGGATAATGGTTCGCTAGGCTAGTCGATATGGATCGATCGGAACCAGCGGCTGGGATCGAGTTGGAAGAGTTTGGTAAGGAGTTCGAATAGATCTGGAAATTGTTCTATCATCAGGTTGGGATGGCAGAAGAAGGCTTCGCAGGCTTCTGCGAAAAATTCTTCGGGGTTGGTGAGTCCGTAGGTATCGATGGCT
>JBIKMB010000195.1:0-10885 GCA_044359485.1 Pirellulaceae bacterium
AAATAAGACCGACACGATGTCGAGCCCAATCGGGCATTTCCGACCAATTTTCCAAAGCGTAGTAGGCGACACTTTGAAGTCCCAACACGGCAATCAGACTGATGAACGTATAAGAGAACAACAAGATCAGCGACTTGAAACGGCGTTCACCTTCAGCCACTTCAGGCTTGTAATAGGCAAGCAGGGCAAAGCCGGCGAGGCCCGTTAAAATATAGAGCATCGCGATGGAAGTAACGCTGAGATTCAGCGGCTCACCGCCAAAGGGAGCCAGAAGATGCCCCACCACAACGACAGCGGCGAGAGGCCAAGCCGATAGTTTTTTAGGAGTCGATTCCTTTCGCAATTGCTTCAGCAGCAGAAGATTTTCTCGAAGATCGGGGTCATCCTCTAGCCAGTCATAGCCTAAAGCTTTTTCAACAACAGCCTCTTCTAAATCTTCTACACTTTCTTCATGGATACGAAGTTCATTCTGCTTCTGCTGGAGTTGAGCATCCCAAGCCGCAGCATCGCTAAGGTTATGGATTCCAACCTTGAACGCAGCTTGTTGTTTCGACTCTTGATAGTGCAAGCCTGCTGCTTCAACTTCACTCTCCGTTTTTGAGATCTCCGCGCGACGAAGCTGAATCGACTGCAGCGATTCAGTCATCGAAGTGCACTGCAGCGCCGCTTCTTCTTTCGCAGACAGAATCAACTCGCCCAACTCGCGATTGACTCCGACAATTTTCATATCTTCTAATTTAATCTGTCCTAGAAGTGTTAGCTCCTGCGCTTTCAACGCTGCTTTTTCGAGAACGCCCGAGTTGATTCTTTTGGCAAGAGCCGCTCGTCGGCTTTGCAGGGAATCGATCAGATTTTGGAGGTTTTTGCGGGCTGTGAATCTCGGATGATCGACAACTTCTCCTTGCTGCAATGCCAAAAATGCTGCAGCACCAAGAGGTGCGGCAATGTCGGCGAGCTGTTTCCTAGCAACCTGCAATCTCGTTCCAGCCTCTTGGTAGGCCTTCTCTGCGATTCGTATACCGGATACCACGGACTGCAACTTCTGAATAGTCTCCCGAAGTTCCCCCATCTTCGCAATCAGAACTCGATACTGTTCCCGATCCTTTTTAAAAGCAGATTCATTTGCCACCGAGGAATTGGATTGCAATAGTTTGTTAGCAATGTCTTTGGTTAGCGCTTCGATGTTAATCCCACTCGGGGAATTGGTCGTGGGATCAATGCTCATATAAGAATTAATGCCGCAGCATTTCAAAAAAATGGATAGGAACCTTAGTACGGAGAGATGAATGCGGTGAGCCCGCGCTAACGCAGGCTCACCTTCTTGCAGATACCATTTTGAATCTCAAGCTCGAGGTCCCGCTTCACGCCAGAAGCTGTGTGAGGGACTTTTCTGTAGTATCTCCAGATTTCTATGAGCTCATTGCTTGAGCTTGAGTCGTTTCTAGCGTCGTTTCGGTTCGATGCGGCAGAAGACTTTGAATTGAATTCGACACGATCTGGCTTTCCGATTTTCACCCGTATATCGGTAGACTTCATGCCTTGTAAGGATTGCACTTTCGCTTCCTCAACGGTTGTGAATTGCCGAATGAAATCTCGAACCGGGTAACAACTCGGCAAAAAGTAGATTACCGCGAGCATAATACCTATGCGCATAATTTGGCTTATGTCGGTCCACATGCCATCGGATGAGGTATTTACCTCAGCTGTGGCGCTAGTCTCGGTTTGTTTCTGCTCTTCCATCTGAACCACTCCTTTGGAATGAGATCTCTGTGCGTTTCGGTCATCGCTTGCTTCAGTTTCCGTCAACGCTCTGCGTCCATGATCGGAGGAGCGTAACACCACCCCCAGAAGAGGAGCATTTGTGTGTAAAGCGATGTTGCGGAAGGCGTTTTCGCAGGACTGCAAGTTGGCAAGTCGAGGCTCGTGCTTGCACGCTGACAATGGCGTCCGATCCGCCGTTACAAGAAATCGACCTCAGACTCAGCGATTGCCTGAACCCTCAAGGCCGCGAGGCTGTCTTTACTTGATTGGAACGATGGATTCGAAAACGTTCTGGCCGAGTGGCGAGAGAATATTCCCGAAAACATACTCCAGAAGCGGCAGGTTGCGAAAACCGGAAGGGTAGGGGGATGATGCGTAAAGATTTATCCGATATGACGATGGTGATTGACCGCAGCGGTTCGATGGAGTCGATTCGAGCGGATGCAGAAGGTGGAATCAATACCTTTATTGAGTCCCAGAAGAAGGAAGCGGGTGAAGCGTTATTGACATTGGTACAATTCGACACCGAATATGAATTCTTGCATCGTGGCTCGCCAATTGGCCACGTACCCCGTTACACTCTGGTTCCCCGCGGTGCTACCGCGCTGCTTGACGCGATCGGGCGTGCGATCAACGAAACCGGTTCTCGTTTAGCCGCCATGCCAGAGCCTGAGCGTCCAGGACTTGTCGTATTTGTCATCGTGACCGATGGCCATGAGAACTCAAGCAAAGAGTTTACCCGCGACAAAATCCGTCAGATGATTGAACATCAGCAATCCGTTTACCAGTGGCAATTTACCTTCCTAGCCGCTAATCAGGATGCTTTTGCAGAAGGTGCCACTCTCGGAATCGACCCCACCGGTATCGCCGACTTTGACGCCAAGAAACACTTTTTCGCCTATCGATCTGCCTCCGTCAAAATGTCCCGCATGCGAAAAGCTCTCTCCGACGGCGAGATAATCGATAACAATTTCACTGCGGAAGAACGAGACGATATGAAATAGTTTTGTTTCTTGAAGTACTCACTCGCGCCACGGACCATCGCTTGGCAACCATCACCCGATTCTCCAGTGTTTGGCGGAGAACGGGTTCGTCTCATAATGAACGTGCGACCGTTTAGCGGTTCAAGAAAGAGAAACTCTAGATGTCCACGACAACGATGCGATAAGACTTGTCAAAAACAAAGAGAAAAGCCGTTAGACGATCGGTCTGTGCCTCAGCCAACGTGCTAGAGAGCGGTTGCTCAGCCGAAGAAATACGACTCTGTTGGTAAGCTGCTCGAGCGTCGCGTTGATTTCGGAAACAAACGATTTTCTGTATTATTTTTTTGCCGGCTCTGGAGTTTGTATCAAGAGCGTGAGCGGCTGACTCGGGAGTGAAACCAACGTATTCTTGAGCTCACTTCCATCGGGCTTCTTAGTAAAGGGGACTTGCCCCTGCCCCAACACATTCAACGTATATTCTCCTGCCCGCGTACCCGCTTGGACTTCGAGTGTCGCCGTGACCTCATCGGCTCCACTTTGAATTTGCACATTATTCCATTTGAAATTTCCGGGCCATGAATTCGGAAGAATGTTGAGCGGTCCTTGGAAGGATTCCCATAGCCGATCCAACTTCAGCTTCACTTCGACCTTTTCCCCCGCAACAACCGTTACACGTGACTGCTGAAAACGCAAAGAAAATGGAGCCTTTTCACGAACGGCTATCCAGTGCTCGCGCATCGGTTGACTAGTCCCATCTCCTTGATTCCATACCCTCGAATAAGGCCTAACCTCGCGTGTAAATTTCTCTCCTCCTCTCTCGCCTGTGGCTATTAAACGGATCGGAAATGCACCCTCAGGAGCATCTGGGTCGGCCCACAGAACAAAACTTCCACCACTACCTAACCCCAACGTCGTTGGAATGGCATGAACGCCCTGCGGAAGATTCTCTGCCGTGATCACAATCGGACCACTATACCCTCCCGTCTGATGGACGATCACATTATACCCAGCGGCCCCTCCCTTCCATAGATTTGTACTACCGGGCCCTGGATTTTGAGAATGGATGGTGGCAACAAAAAAATCTGGCCGACTAGGCCGCATCACCATCACATACTGGTATCGAGGTCCGCCTCGCTGATAACGATCTTGAACCAAGGCTTTGTATTTCTTGCCTTGAGTCAAAGTGACCATTCCCGATGGATCACGCAAGTGCCCATCGAATGCATCGATACGATGGCCAAAATCATCGAGCTCAAAAAATCGGTTCCCCTGTTCATCAAAAAGCACCACGTAAGGATCCGCTTGCCCGGCGATCCGCTCGCAGTAGACATCGATGCTATAGCTTCCTGTTTCGGCTACAGTGAATGCGTACCAGTCGGCATCTCGGGGGAAATCGAATCGGCCGCTAATGGCAACCGGCAATTCGATTTGTTGGGGTGCATTACCATCATTGCTTTCAACTTCTTCCGTAATCGGCAAATCAGTCGACATGACACTGATAGCATTGACCGATGGAACCCCTTCAAATTCAGGACGAACCTGCCATCCATTCACAGTGCACGTGGATGCTGTGGGCAGTACGGAATGCTGAGTCGGGTGCTCAAGAAAAAGGAACTTGCCAAGATCAAGTACATTCGTGGGCGACTTAGCCGTGAAACTAGCCGCAAAAAGTTTGTTATCCTGCAACAACACTGTCGTTTCAATCGATGAAGCACCTAAGTTTCGACCGAGCACCTTGAAGTTAACATCCCGTCCTTCCTGTACCACTCTAGGAAAAACGTTTTCTACATAAGGCCTTGTCGTGACCATCAATCGATAGGGTAACCCACCGCGATAAGACAAATCATGGAGCACTATCCAGTAATCTCCGGTGGACGGCGCGATAAAGTCGATCATCGGATCTCTACCAAAATAATCGCTACTTGCCGCTAGTTGCTTTCCCTGCGCATCGACAACGGCTAAGGTTCCATCAAGCATCGAGTCAAGTCTACCAGCCGCACAATCGATCGTGACCCTTAGGCCTTGAGTGAGTTGAATTTTGAAGATATCCAACTCATTGCTGTCGCTCATCCCAAACACAACATCGCTTACTTGAATCGACTGCGCTGTCGCTTGCGAATGATTAGGTTCAATTTCAGCAACGTCTACCAAACCTCGATGCACTGCGAACAAGCGAGGATTACTGATCCCATACTTACCAAGGACACGACAATCATATGTTCCTTCAGGGACTTCGTTGGAGACGGAAATCTGAAAGAATCGATCCTTACCCTCAATCTTTGTTGCGGAAATACCGGGATGATCAAAGACGAGACTTGGCTCCTCCAGATCAGCACCAGCGATTTCCAATTCGACTTTCCCACCCACCGCCGCACCGAGAGGAGAAATCCGATCGAGTCTTGGCGACGGCAATTGGGCCCAAATGACATTGGGGATCGAAAAGATTAAAATCAATACCCATAGTCGATTACACATAAATATTAAACCAATTCTTCAATCGGCTCGCCTTCATTAAGTATCGGTAAAGGCCGATTTGCCGGATCATAGAAGATATGCTTGTGATCGATACCTAAGCAGTGGTAGATCGTACTTAGTACACAACCGACCGAGTAAGGTTTACTCGTCGGATATTCCGCATGCGCATTGGTTCCGCCGATCACTTGCCCCATTTTCAAACCTCCACCGGCATACAGGATTGACATTGCACCTGGCCAGTGATCGCGACCAGCACCACCGTTGATCTTTGGCGTACGACCGAATTCACCGAAGGATACGACTAGCACATCTTCGGAACGTCCGCGATCATGAAGGTCTTGCACCAAGGCTGCAACGGCCTGGTCGTACTTAGGAAGTAAGTTGTCTTTGAGTTGCTTGAAGTTATCGCCATGCGTGTCCCAGCCGCCACCCGCTTGAATCGTCACAAATGTAACGCCTGCCTCGACTAGACGCCTTGCAAGCAAGCAACTTTGCCCCAAGTCGTTACGACCATATTTATCTCGAAGGCTTGCAGGCTCTTTCTGAATTGCGAAAGCCGTTTGAGCTTTATCGTTGGTGACCATCTCCATCGCATCGCGATAGAATTTATCTAAGCCGACTAGATCACCCTTATTGTCAATATCCCGCCTAAGTCGATCAAGTTCGCCTAGCAAAACACGCCGACGATCCAAACGGGCGATCGGAACACTCCCTGGCAACTTCAAATTCCGGACTGCAAAAGAATCTTGATTAGGATCGCTATCAGGCGAAAACGGATTGTACGATGCGCCCAAGTAAGCCGCTTTGCCAAGTGGTAGTAAGCGAGGCAGATTAACATAAGCTGGTAGCCCCGGTTCGTTAGCCCCCTTCATCTTCGCTACCACGCTTCCACAGGAAGGATAGATATTATCGTTTACCTCAATTGTCGGTTGGTAACCCGTTAGCATCCATTGACTCCCCATTCCATGACCAGCATTGGTATGAAATGCGGACCTGACGATCGCAAGCTTGTCCATAATACGAGCTTGATGAGGGAGATGCTCACTGATCTGAATGCCCGAGACATTCGTTTCGATAGGGCGGAATTCTCCTCGAATCTCAGCCGGTGCTTGCGGTTTTAAATCATACATATCGAGGTGGCTAGGACCTCCTGCGAGCCACACTAGAATCACCGACTTCTTACGTTTAGCGTTATCAGGCTCCTGGGCGACTGCCTGTATTCGAAGCAGATCAGCGAGAGATAGTCCCGCAAAGCCAACGCCTCCCAAGGTACCTATCTGAAGAAACGAACGGCGAGTGACGCCTGAAGAACTCCATCGCTTTGTGACCGATGGAATATCGCTGCGATTACCGTCACTGCATCCTTGGATTTCGAGCATTCTTGGCTACCTTAATCAATGGTTAAACATGAACTCTCTAGAATTCAGTAGGGTCCAAAGCAGATCTTGATATGCCTCAGTTTTGTTCTCGACTGCATCAACAAAATACTTATTCTTCGCTTTTTCGTCAGCGGTCGGGAATCGGCTCAGCGATCCCAAATACAATTCATCGACAATTTCCTCATGGGACTTCTGATCTTTCAGCAAGCGTGCAACGACTCCCTGGCCATCACCGATTTTGTTTTCAACATCGTCACTGTTAGCCAATGCCAGTACTTGGGCCAAAGTCGCTCCACTGGAGCGCTCGCATTCGCAACCTGTGACTCGGCGAGGTCGATCGAAAGTATCAAGAAAATGGGAGCCAAAATTCTCATGCGGTAGATCGACTGCGCGGGCTGAACTGGCCACGCCATTGAATTTAGTCTTTGCTCCCGTGGCTTGATCCACTGAATCCAAAAAGACTTCGGCGACCATCCTACGACCGTAGTATCGAGCAAAATTTTGTCGGTCCTTTTTATTGCCATCAGTGGGCTCACTACCAAGTTGGTAAACGTTGCTATTGAGCATTATTCGACACATGTGCTTCATGTCGAATTGATGCTCGATAAAGTCTTTTGCCAATGCATCCAGAAGCTGCGGATTAGATGCAGGATTCGTTGCTCTCATATCATCCACCTCATGCACTAACCCTCGACCGAAGAAATGGCCCCAAAGTCGATTGACCAATGATTTAGCAAAAAATGGGTTATCTGGCTTGGCCATCCAGTCCACCAGTCCATGCCGAGGATCCTCTTCAGCCAAGAAGCTGGCTGTGTCGCCACTGAGGTACTTCGGATCAGGCACCTTCCCCGTACGTGGATTTTTTTCGCTGGTCGTAACCGTAGCTGAGGCGAAATAAGGAGGTGGTTGACCAAAACTTTTTCGTCCAAGACGAGTGAAAAATCCTGCCAGACCATAATAATCATCCTGACTCCAGCGTTCGTAAGGATGATGATGGCACCTTGCGCATTGCAAGCGTTGACCTAAGAAAACCTGTGCTGTGTCCGCCGTTACCTGATGCAATGGATCGTCACGACTTTGCCAATACCAGTTGATCGCTGGAGCATCTTGCCATTCACCACTCGCAGCGATAATCCCTCGGACAAACTCATCGTACCGACGATTGCGCGCCAACATATCCTTGAGCCAGTTATGGAATGCATAAGACGCTTGATCTGCGCCAGCCAGATTCGAATTGCGAAGGATCGATCCCCACCTCAGAGCGAAGTAACTGGCGTACTCTGGAGAATCCAACAATCGATCAATACAGTCTGCCCTCTTGTTAGGGTTTTGATCCGCAAGAAACTCTCGAACTTCTTTAGCCGTTGGCAACCGTCCATTGGCATCCAAGGTGACTCGTCGTAGGAATGTTGCATCATCGCAAAGCGGCGTTGGAATGAGACCTAACTTCTTCCATTTGTCCACCGATAGTTCATCGATGTAGTTGCGGGGAGTAAAGTTATCGATGTGGGTCAGTGGCGCACCGTGAGGAAGAATGGCAGTAAAGACCGCGACCTCGCCCATGAATCGAGCCATAACGGTCGCCTCTCCCGACTCCTTGCCAGCGGTAACAACCCCTTCTTCACTGACGCTTGCAACCACGTCGATATTGCTCGCGTAAGCCGCCTGCTTGGTAACATCACGTTCCTGATTGTCGCTATAAGAGGCTATCACGCGCAAGTTGACTTGCTCGCCGCTGTAAAGCGACCGCTCCTTGGGTTCGATGCGAATCGATACCAGACGCGGTGCGGAGGGAGACGCGGGTGGTGCTCCGTCTGAAATCCATTGCTTGAGAACTTGATAAGCTTCACTTGTCGGCGCAAACCGAGTCCCACCGCCATGAGGTACTGCGCCAATCGATTTTAAAAGAAGCAAGCTTCGCTCTGGGATGGCAACATTGACTCGTCGGCCTCGAGCTCTGTGAACGATTTCCTCGTAATCCGCTTGAGTATCAAAACCGAAAAGGGAAAGCTTGAAACCATTTTGCCCACTGGCTTTGCCATGACACCCCCCTGAGTTACACCCATAGCGAGTCAGCAGTGGTTGTATTTCATTCTCGAAGTCTGCCGCCAGAGATCCCAAATGTGCCCAAGCAGCGACCATCAAGAAAATGGCGATCGATAATAAAGATCGCGAGGTAGGGAGCATGCGTCGATCTCAGGGTTCGATGTGGTCCTAGGTCAAAGTGGGCCTAGGTCAAACAAGGTGGGAGCTTCTATTTTATCCTTACCAAACTTCTGAGTCCAGTCTGCAAAGAGATTGGTGTATTTTAGAAACTTCGGTGCTAAAGATCTGGCAGCTGTCACTCGTTTTCACGCGGGTGGGACTACCTTCCAACAGGCCTTAAACGAACACAGCTTCAGATTAGAGGTACCGGTATCGAGACGCCCCCTCGCGGCCCTCAAAGCCATGGCTCAATCCATTAAATTGCGACTGAATGAAGTGCTCCGTCGGATGACCAATATATCTCGAAGCCGACTCTCGATCCGGATAACGAACCGACCAGAGTCGGCTTAAACTTTCTTCGCGCCAGGTTCACTTTTGCGACGCAACAAAATTTACGGCCAAGGATAGCATTGGACCACTGCAAGAAGGCTCAACAAGGGTGCTAAAGCCTTCATACCGGTGTCAATCCATGACTTTGTGGTGTGGTCAAGGAGGGTGTAAACTCCTTTATTGCGGATTTTTGTTTATTTTTTTGACATTGATGAGTTTTCCAGGTCAAATCAGGCGCTCTCATCCTCAGGACGTCTGCCATCTTCATTCTTGCGGTTAGCAATAAAAGGAACCGGAATATGCTGGAGCTAAAATATCCGCGTCTACAAACGAATTGTGCAGGTTCAACTCGCCGCGATTTCTTGCGAGTTGGTGCTTTAGGGATGGGGGCGTTGACCCTTTCAGATTGTTTGCGATCCAGAGCCGAGGCATCTGCCAATGGCATGTCGGTTCGAAACAAATCGGTCATTTGGCTCTGGCTTGGTGGCGGTCCAACCCATGTCGAAACATTCGATCCCAAGATGACTGCCCCCGCCGAGTACCGCAGCGTCACCGGCGAAGTGAAAACCAATGTTCCCGGAATCACGCTCGGCGGCAATTTTGAACAAATGGCGAAAGTAGCCGACAAAATGGCCTTCGTTCGCTCCTTCGCTCATACCAACAGCGGCCACTCTGGCGGTACACATTATGTGATGACCGGCTACGATAATCGTTTGGCCGATAACGGTGCCCTCGCCGATCGACCTGCCGTCGGTTCGATCGTCGCTCGAGTTCGCGGGACAAATCATCCGGAAACGGGTATCCCCACCTACATCCGCTTGGGTGGCATTTATGCCGATGGCCCAGCGTTTCTTGGCACTGCCTTCGCTCCGTTTGATCCAGCAGGCGAAGCGAAGAAAAACATGGTTCTATCGGTCAATGAACCACGTCTCGACTCACGCCGACTTCTGCTGAAAGGCCTGGATAACGTGCGCCGAGAAGCAGACCGCAGCGGCTTGATCAAAGGCCTCGACTCTTTCGACCAACAAGCGTTCAACATCATTCTCAGCCGTTCACCCCAAGCATTCGACCTGAAGTACGAAGATCCACGCGTCGTCGATCGGTACGGTACTGGCCTCGGACAGCAACTGCTGCAAGCTCGTCGTTTGTGCGAAGCAGGCTGCGGCTTCGTCACCGTTAGCTTCGGTGGCTGGGATATGCACGGCAATATCAAACAGTCGATGGACCAACTCGCGCCACAAGTGGACCGCGCCGTTGCTGCACTGGTCGAAGATCTAGCCCTGCGTGGCATGAGCGAAGATATCTTGCTGGTGATCAGTGGCGAATTCGGTCGCACACCCAAGATCAACGGTGGTGCAGGACGCGACCATTGGGCCCCGCTCAGCACCCTCGCCTTGGCGGGTGGTGGACTGCAAATGGGACAAGTGGTCGGCGAATCCGCCGAAAAAGTGGATGTCCCCAAAACGACTGCCATCACACCTCAAGACCTGTTGGCGACCGTGTTCCAAGTTTTAGGCATCGAGCGACGCATTCAGTTCACCAACCAAGCAGGTCGCCCGACCTACATGGTCGAAAACGGCCGTCCGATCAAGGAACTGGTCTAAGTTCTTCTGGAATAGCGACCATGCCCTCCCCAAAACCCACCCGCCTGTATCGCCAAAGTTTTTCCGCAAAGATCACCTGGCCAGCTCGTCTGGCTGGGTGCTTGTGTGGGCGACGGGTTTTCCGGTTGTTACCGCCCCAGTTGCTGTT
>JBIKMB010000408.1:0-3092 GCA_044359485.1 Pirellulaceae bacterium
TAGCCAACTTCGAAATGCGATTGGGGATATAGCATCCAACTGGATAAGCGGAGCGCCTGGCGCGCCGACCGACTGGACTTTCCAAATCGGTCCATCGTTTACGGGGGCTCAAGTGAATGGTGGCGTTGTCTTCACCAACACGAATCAACGCTCGCAAGTCACCTCCTTAGTCGTAAACTTCGCGACGGCAGTTTCCCTGCAGGCAAACGCATTTTCCATTGAAAATATCGGACTTTTCGCTGCTGGGTCGAGCTTTATTCCGCAAGGTCAACTCATCGTAACGCCCAGCACAGGGACTTCCACATCATTCACGATCACTTTTGATGCTGGATCAGCGACCAACGGAACGAACGTTAATGGAATCATTAAGCGCAACGGTGGCGCCAATGCGACCACTTCTGGAAACTCGCTCGAGGATGGAAACTATGTTCTTCGTATTGATGCTAACAAGGTCAGCGGAGAAGGATTTTCTTTGAAAGGAGACGCCGCTTTCGGTGATGTTGCCGTAGACCGATTCTTCCGCTTGTATGGCGACGGAGATGGTGACGGTGACGTTGATGGAACAGACAATGTTGCCCTGCGACTAGCGCAAAGCGCTTATAACGCCGCATTTGATTGGGATGGCAACGGATCGGTGTCCGCGGGTTCCGATATCACGAACTTCACCGCGAATCGAAATAAAAGAAGACGCTCCTTTTAATCTCATTTGATATACATCTTTGGAAACATCATCATGAAATCACAACTGGTCGCAATGACCACATTATTGCTTGCGATTATTGTTTCATCCAATGTCAGGGGAGATTACTTCTTGGAGTTCAAGCCGCGAACGCCTTTTACTATGGGCACTCCAACAACGGTGGATATTGTATTGCGAGAAACGCGAGCATCGGGTGCGACATCCGACCTTGGCACAAAAGCAACGACTTTTGGAAATTTTCGATTCACGTGGTCTGGGTCACTCGCCTATACAGTCTCAAACCTTCAAGATCATGAAGTACAAAATGGCCGCTTTTTCGATCAAGGCCCTTCGATCGTCTTAAATACCACTTCCAATTTCGGTACAGTCGAACAGAGCGATTCGATCCCTTCATCGACAGAGGATCCATTAGGAACGATCACAAGTCCCATTGAAGCTACGTTGCGTTTAGGGAGTTTTGTGCTTAGCGGTGGTGCAGAAGGTACATCGGTCACATTCACGATGGCGGATTTCAGTGGTGACGATGATATCATTCTGGATGACGGAACGGTGCTCGACGGACTTATCAATTATGGAACAACCGAATTTTCCGTGGCGGCAATTCCAGAACCATCCTCGTGGATCGCCGTCGGAGCGATGGTGGGGGGAGTTGGCTTCCGTCAATGGCGGAAGCGGCGCCAATCGCGAACAGGAAATCCAGACTAACGATTTCGTGAAAGCGAAAATTTGCTATCGTGACTGGAGAGTCAACAATTGTTACTCAGGCATTGCTCAATGCCACGTCAGATCAACTAAATCATTCTGCAAAAATATTACGAAAGAATACGTACATCTGTACGTGATCAATACGTACAACTGTAATTGATGACTTGTCGAACGTAGCTGGTCGGCATTTCACTCTTCGTTATCGGTTAGGTTGGGAGCCCAGAGGCCGGGTTTCAGGGAGGGAGTTACACCGTCGGCGGGGAAGGATTGAGATACCGCTTGATGAAGCAAGTCGGAGACTTGCTTTAAATCGGCGGCGTATTTGGGATCATCGGCGAGATTGGTTTGCTCGCGAATATCTTGGGGATGAGCGTAGAGCTCTTTCCCTTTTTGACCATCGTCCCACTCGGTATATCGAAAGCGATCAGTTCGCAGAGAATAACCAAAAAAGCGTCGATCGTTGGCTCCACCGCGAGTCACTTGAGTTAAGGCCCAGCCGCGACCTTTGACATTGGGATCCTTCAGCATCGGCACCAAGCTTTGGCCCTGCAATGCTGCGGGCCGCTTGATACCGGTCAATTCGGCTAAGGTTGGATATAAGTCCAGATGCGAGATTGGCGTTGATAGGATGGTGTTTGTTTTCGTGATTCCCGGTACGACGATCAGTAATGGGACACGCGCACTTTCCTCGAATAAACTCATCTTTTGCCATAAGCCATGCTCGCCGAGGTGATAGCCATGGTCGCTGGTAAAGACAATGATCGTATTATCTGCCAAGCCGAGGCGATCTAAGGCGGCGATGACTTTTCCAACTTGAGCATCCATAAAGCTCATGCTGGCGTAATAGGCCTGGATCGCTTCTTGTTTGACCTCGGTTGTCATCGCTTCCTGTTCATTCTTCTTACTCGCTATTCCAGGCGGTGGAATATCACGGCGATCTTCGTCAATACCCTCTACGATGGGCACTTTAGTCCGATCAAATTTCTCGAAATAATTTTGTGGCGCGACGTAAGGCGTGTGGGGGCGAAAGAAGCCAACGCTTAAGAAAAAGGGACGCTCGCGATCGCGAGCCATACGCTCTAGTATCCAGACAGCATCGTCGGCCAACAAAGCATCGGTATGTTGGCTCTCTGGGGCGTCGCTGGCCAGCCAGCTTAACGTTCCTCCAAATTGATTCGGTACCAGCGAATGAATCCGTGGATGCTCTTTCAGGCGATCCACTCCGGCCGGATTGCATTCAACTTCCCAAGAGGCTGGGTCATCATGTCCGTCGGTACCGACCGAATTCGGAACATTGTAGTGATACAGTTTGCCGACGCGGGCCGTAAAATAGCCATCCAATCGAAAGGCTTGTGGCAAACTCACATGTTTGGGAAGGGTTTGCCGGAAAATTTGGCCGTTGGTTAATATGCCATCGCTGTTGGGATATAGACCGGTGAGCATCGAATTACGACTCGGACCACACAATGGAAAAGTACAGTAGGCTCGATCAAAACGCGCTCCGCGCGCTGCGAGTGAGTCAAGATTGGGGGTTTGGGCGAACGAATCCCCATACGTTCCGAGTCGATTGCACAAATCATCGGACATGATAAACAGCACATTGTAACGCTTCGCAGTCCCCGCCCCTTGCTTGCCCGCCCCTTGCTTGCCCGCCCCTTGCTTGCCCGCCCCTTGCTTGCCCGCCCCT
>JBIKMB010000196.1:0-10865 GCA_044359485.1 Pirellulaceae bacterium
TATCGGTAGCGATCTCTGGAATCCCAGAAGAGCGAAATCGTTATGTCACACTTGATATAGTACCTGAGCCGATTGAAGGGGAAGAGTCGAAAGTTGCGAAACTCAATCTCGGTTTGTTGGCGGGGAAGGCCAAACCGCAACAAGTTACTATTTCTGACCTGCAATTTGTCAGTGATCCAAGTCAGCCCTGCTATGTGACGCAAGTGGTTAACTCTGGAGATACACACGTTCCGATTTTTGCCGAGATCATCATTCGCAATTTACAGACCAATCAGGAAATCGCGTTTGAATACGGTTGGGGAAAATGGCTTCTGCCAGGCAAAGAATTCGATCTCCGTTTTCCAATTCCGGACGAATTGCCCGAAGGGAGATATGAAGTCGAATGTTTGCTGAAGAACCTGGACGCGCCGCTTTCTAAGAAAGCTCCACTCACCATCGGCACTGCCAAACCAGAACAATCCGCGTTGGAAGGTAGTCAATCACAAAGCGGTTGAAGAATCTTTCGGCTTAGTCTTCAACCTTTTCAGGCGACGATAGAGGAAGAATCCTGAAGAGGAGATGGCCAGCAGGGCCCATGAGGAGGGCTCTGGAATTGCAGATTGGCTACCGAATAAATTCTCTCTCGACGAAGAGTAGTCATTGTTGCCATCGGGTCGAAAAAGAAAGAAATCACCCACACCTACAGGTAATACCAAACTCGCCTCGGCCGCATTCAAAAACCCTGGTTTATCGTTAGATGGAGTCAAGGGGTTAGGTAAATCACCGTGGAACTCTTTGAAGTTTCCAGTACCGCTGTTCAGCCCAATGACGGCGTACAAAATCGATAGAGAGTTCGGATCGAAATCGTAGCTAAAAGCAATATCCTGCGGTTGAAACTGAAAATTTCCAATCTGTGTCGCTTGGTTAAACCAAGCGACTTGAAAGGTTACTCGTGCTGAAGGCTCTAAGTAAAGCGGTACGTTTTCCCACGTGACGGCATACACCGCGTTGGCCACTTTATGCTCTTTCACTCTGGCGCCGCTGTTTGGGTACAAATAGAGATCTTCCCAAAGGGGCGAGATTCGGGCAACGGGAGTCGCTCCACCCTCGGGAATAAAGTCGGTATTGCCACTGAAGTTAAGATTTCCATTGGAACTGACGTCGACCGCAGTAACGGATTGGCCAAAGAATTCACCGGCGAAACCCAACGAGCGATTTAGACTAATGCCATCAATAGGATTTCCAAGTGCATCGGTTGCTTCGTCATCGATCAGAATGTTTTCGGGATTTCCGAAATTGATATCCAAAATCAAATCGGCCTGCGCGGTACAAGTCAGAACATTTAGAATCGTCGCAATCGACAGAAGAAGTCCATTTCTCATGTGTTCTCTCAAGCGAATCTCCCTAAGATTGAAAGAAGTCCGTAGGGAGATGGAGGGACCAGTTGCCAGACGTGCCCGCGCGGAGTCCAATTCTAGTCAACATTTCTGATTGCTAATTTATTCAGCCCGAAATGTCCATCTAAAGCCCCTAAGGCTTTTACTATACCCATTTTATTCTTCGTGAAAATGGGGCGGAGCGATGCGACGCTAATCGCACTCGCTCCGTGAAAGTTCAGGTTGGGTCTGGTAAAACTTATGGGTGGGCGCGATAGCTTATTGAACCTCAATAACGAAGGGCACTTTCTCGGTTTCTCCTTCGACATCGCGGAGGATGGCGGTAATGCTCTTGATCACGTTATTACTTGGGAGAGGTGGGAATTGAAAGTTGATGGTTGACAGCGAGGGTTCAGGGCTTTGTGAGGATCGTGTTTGTGTGTTGCCATTGAAACTGAATGCCTGGAAGCTTCCCCCGCCGGAACCGGTTCCCGATTTGCCGGTCGGCACATAAACGATCCCTTTCGAGTCTTCGATCTCAAGTTCGAAACAGTTGGTGGAGGACATCATCGCCATGAGGCGTTCCTGCAGATTATTCGCCTTTTTCATGCGGCCGGTCATGGGGAAGCTAGCCACAATCTGAACACCTTGGGGCGAAGTTTGAACGGACTGAATCGAGAATTCTTCACCGCTAACTTTTTTCTTTTGTGGGCGATCGCCTTGGAAGAGGGCTACGATTTTGCGACCAGGCGTAATGTGCAATTCGGCTTCCAGTTGTTTGAACGGTTCGGAGATTGGCTGCTGTCGATGCAAAAACAAACAATCGCAACCCGGGAATGACCTCTCAAATTCTGGCCAAGTATGAGTGATGGGCCCCAGGTCGGAAGCTTCTTGAATTGTTCCATCGTCTTCGACGACTTTGACCGCAGAACCGAGTTCAACGATTTGGTTGGTCTTCTTTTTACCATTGGATTTCGCTGCGGTAATCTTTAGTGCGATGCCTTGGTTGGGGAGCGTGAATGTAGCCCCTGCAGTCGATCCACCACCCCCACCACCCGCAAAACCACCACCGCCGGCGAAGGTCTTGCCAAAGCCACCCGCTCCACCACCGGTGCCATTGCCATTGTCAAAATTCTGAAACTGTCCGAATTGATTTGCGTTATTGTCACCAAATTGTTGAGTTGTAAACTCGCCGGGATTGGGCTGGGGACGAAAACGCGTAACGGGCGGTGCTCCAGCGACTTCGCCGATGCCTATCAGTTCCACTTTATGACCTTGAACTGTGGTGGAACCTTTTAACTTCTTGGTGTGAGGTGCGATCGCCTCGTCCGAGGTTGCTTCCTCTTCCTGCGCAGCGGCAACTTCCTGGATGGCGGGGGTGGCCGCAGGAGTCGCCGGGGTTGGGCCCGATACCATCGGGCTAGAAAAAAGATAAGGAATCCCGAAACCCAGGAGGCCTCCGGTGAGCGATAACAGTGCGCTGGCTAACATAATCTGCCTCACTTTATTGTTGCGTTTCGTCACTTTGATGTTTTGCAACTCCACTGGAAGTGACACCAGCGTCGGTTGTTCGATGTGCGTCAAGCAGGTCTGCAGTAAGGTCGCGACATGCTGGGCGGTTTGTGGTCGCTTGGCTGGATCTTTTTCTAGCAGCCAGAAGATCAGATGTTCGAGCCAAACTGGCGTTTCGGGGATCGCTTCACGTATCGATCTGGGCGTATCATGAACGATGCGCTGAATGACCGCGTAACTTGATTCAGCCCGAAACGGTGGATGACCTGTGCACATGGTATAAAGAACGCTCCCCAAACTGAACAAATCGGAGCGAGCATCGAGGCCATTGCCTTGTATCTGTTCTGGGGACATGTAAAGAGGAGTGCCCGCGATGGTGCCGCTGCGTGTCAGTGAGGCATCGTCGATGGCGCGGGCCAGGCCGAAATCAGAGAGAACGGCTCGGCCCCCTCGGCCCCCTTGGCAATCGAGCAAGATATTTGAAGGCTTCATATCGCGATGGATCAATCCCATGCAATGGGCGGCTTCCAGGCCGCGAGCAGCGTGCAATCCAATCCGCAATATTTCCTCGACGGGAAGTGGCCCTTGTTGGGCTAGGTGTTGCTGGAGTGTCATGCCGCGAATGTACTGCATGACCAGATAGGGAGTGCTGCGATATTCGTCCACCGCATACACAGGGAGAACATTATCGTGAATCACAGCGGCGGCGGCTTGTCCTTCGCGTCGAAAACGAGTTCGGGCCGCTCCGGAAGCTGCAAGGTGAGGCAGCAAAACCTTGATCGCAACAAAACGGTTTAAGCCGGGATCGTGCGCTTTGAAGACGCCTCCCATGCCTCCCTGGCCAAGTAGGCCGACGATCTCATAGGGACCAATTCTTCCCAGTCGATCTGGGTGATCGGTTGGGCCGAGCAACGATAGAAGAATTTCTTGATTCAGCGAATCATCCCCAGGTTTACGAAAAATTTCGTCGGAGTGTCCCAGGGCTAATTTCACATCGTCCCACCACTGTGGATCGCCCGCTGAAGCTTGTATTCGCTGAATGCAGTGGGGGCAATCTGCCAAGTGTTCTTCAATTTCTGCAGTGCGCTGCTCAGGCAGTGAGCCATCCAAAAAAGGATGAAGCTCCGCATTTTTTAAACAGGTCGCTTGGCTCATTCCTTTTCCTCCCAGAGGTGGGAAAGTTCTTCCGTTTTTGTGCGCAGCTTGGCGATCACTCGGCAGCGGCACGCATAGACGGTTCCTACGGAAACGCCGAAGGCCTGGGCAACTTCCTTGGGCTCTTGACCTTCGATCGCCACGGCCTGAAAAATCTCCCACGTTTGTTTCGAGAAATCTTTCTGAATCAGCGAGGCCGCTCTGCGTATGGCTTCCGAGCGAATATCTTGAAGAAGGATTCCCGACATCGGGCTGTTGCTGAGATCCTTATCTCCAGCCAAGCCGTTGTGTTCAACGATACTATGCAGTGCCTCAATGATGCTTGTGCTGCCCGTGGCCTGATCGGGGCGCGCACGGCTCAAAACATTTAGGATGCAATTGCGGGTGATTCGGCCGAGCCAATTTCGAAAACGAGGCCCCTGATCGCTGGCTTGCCATTTAGGAATGGCACGAGAGACGCTTAGGAAAACGCTTTGAATAACATCTTCCGCATTTTCATGCGACAAATGATGGCGACGTGCCATGCGATAAAGGACAGGGCGATAGACGGACACAAGTTCCTCCCAGGCTTCAGCATCCTGAGAGTTTTTCGCTCTCACGATGAGTTGATCGTTGGTTTCTGGCCATAGACTCATAAAGACCTCTAAGGGAGTTCACACGTGTGTTTCCATTTTCTTACGCCCACCTCTCCGTTTTAAGCAATTTTGTTAGAAATTTTTCAGATCCTGATTCGAATCGAGTGAAACGACTCTTCTCTCTCGGGAGGTTCTAAATCGCGCGGGGGCCTTATCGCTTGCTCAAACCAATCGATTAGGCGAACCTGCTGGTGGACTGCGGATAAGAACTGTGACAAAGTGTAACTTATTCGCGGATGGAGTGAGCCAGTCGCGATTCCGAGAGTTAACCTGGGAAGCAACTGCCACGCATCGACAAGAGCTTTGCCGTTTTGAATCGGAGCGGGTGGTAGGCTGCCAGAGAACGATGCGCCTGGATCGGTGTACGTGTGTTCTATTTTGGCCAGGGCAGGGAGTGAAATCAGGGGTGTGCTTTTATGATGCGATGTCGAGCGAGCGAATCGATGCGGTGGGCCATCATGGGGGTCGCACTGGCTATAGGCCTCTTGAGCGCCGTATCCGATGTGCTGGTCGGGCAAGAGACAAAAAAGTCCCTTTCAAGCCCAAAGGAGAAGGTGGGGGAACAACCACTCCAGGAGATAGCTGCCTCGCCGGAGCAAATCGCGCTGGAACTTTTGGAAGCTACTGCAAATGGTCACTATGGCAAGGCAACCGAGTCGTTTGATTTTGTGTTGAAGCAAGTCTTGCCCGCCGCAGCACTCAAGCAAACTTGGCAAGGACTATCCACGCAGTATGGAAAGTATCTTGACCATCAAGCGCCGCTGGTCGAATCCAGGGATGGGAGTACGCTAGTTCGCATACTCTGTCGGTTTGAGCAAGGAACATTGGAGGCGCGGATTTCACTCAATGCAAACCGCAAAGTTCAAGGTTACTTCATCGCGGTACCGGGTACTTATCAAACTCCAAATTATGTCAATGAGGCTCTGTTTGAGTCTGAAGAGATTCAAGTGGGCAAGGGGTTACTAAAACTTCCAGGGACGTTGACGCTACCGAAAGGGGAGGGCAAGTTTGCTGCCGCGGTGCTGGTCCAGGGTTCGGGCCCGAGCGACCGAGATGAGACGATCGGTCCCAATAAACCCTTCCGTGATATCGCCGAAGGACTCGCGTCGCTCGGTATCGCCGCAGTTCGGTATGAGAAGCGAACAAAGCATTATCCGCTGATGGCTACGCTGACATTAAGTTCGCTAACGGTTGATGAAGAGACGGTGCATGATGCTGCGGCCGCTGTGGATTGGCTGCGAGCAGATCCCCGAATTGATTCTGAGCGAATTTTTGTGATCGGACATAGTTTGGGAGGTTGGTTATTGCCCCGAATTTACGCAGCGGGGAAACCGATTGCCGGTCTGGTGAGTCTAGCGGGTTCAGCCCGGCCGCTGGAGGATTTAGTGCTGGAGCAGGTGCATTACTTGGCGGAGGTGGATGGTGAGGTGAGCCCCGAAGAAAGCGAGCAAATCGAAAAAGTTCGCCAGCAAGTGATGCGGGTTAAGGGAGAAGAACTATCCAAAACGACGCCCGCATCGCAACTACCCTTGTCCATACCACCCGCTTATTGGCTCGATCTTCGGGGATACAATGCGCCCCAACTGGCTCGAGAAATTCCAGCCCGTTGGTTGCTGCTGCAGGGAGAGAGGGATTATCAGGTGATCGACAAAGATATTGTCGCCTGGGAAAAAGGCTTGACCGGTCATATGGATGTTACCCTTAAAAAATATCCGAAATTGAATCACTTGTTCATGTCGGGGGAGGGACCTTGTCGACCGGTGGAGTATTTTCGAGAGGCCAATGTGGCTGAAGTGGTCATTCGCGATATCGCCCACTGGATTCAGTCGCCTCGGTCATAGTAGGCTAAAGGCTGAAGGTTTCAGGTGCACAAAAAAGTTTTCACCGCGAGTTGTCCTCGCGGTCAAAATCTTTATTGAAAATTTTTTTCTGTTTTCGAAGGATAGCTGGCGTGTTGATTTTATTTCCCAGGTTCTGGGTGCTGCTGGTCGCGGGTCTAGTGCTTTGTTGCCTACAAAATGAAAAGGCTTTTAGCAACGAACAGCCCAACAGCAAATCTGAAGCATCCAAGCCCAACATTATTTATATTTTGGCGGATGATTTGGGCTGGACGGATACGGGCGCTTATGGAAGCCGGTACTATGAAACGCCCCATATCGATCGCTTGACTGCCAGTGGAATGAAATTCACCGCGTATCACAATTGTCAGAATTGCCAGCCGACGCGAGCCGCGTTGATGACAGGGCAGTATTCGCCCAGGACGGGCATCTACACCGTGGGCAATATTGATCGATTCGATTGGAAATCGCGACCGTTACAACCTGTGGAAAATGTGATTGCACTTCCTGGCGACCGAGTCACGATTGCGGACCAGTTGCGATCTATCGGCTATCGCACGGGTATGTTTGGTAAATGGCATTTAGGCAACGGAGCGCAGCGTCATCCGAGCAAGCGAGGTTTTGAGGAAGCGATTGTCTCAAACGGAAAGCACTTTGATTTCGAGACGGATCCCGTGGTCGATGTACCGCCGGGAATCTATTTGGCGGACTTCTTGACCGATCGCGCCGAGGAATTTATTCGTCGGCATCGCGAAGAGCCTTTCTTTCTTTATTTGCCGCATTTCGGCGTACATTCACCGCATCAGGCCAAGCCAGAATTGATCGAGAAATTTAAAGCGAAGCCTGGAGTTGGCGGGCACAACAATCCAACCTATGCAGCGATGATTTACAGCGTTGACGAAAGCGTTGGCAGAATCATGCGACTTTTAGATGAATTGAAATTGAGCGATAACACGATCGTTATCTTCTCAAGCGATAACGGTGGAGTGGGTGGCTATGTGCGCGAAGGCATCAAGCAATCGGGCGATGTTACTGATAATCAGCCACTGCGCAGCGGTAAAGGAAGTTTATATGAAGGTGGTACGCGCGATCCTTTTGTCGTGCGTTGGCCAGGAGTGACTCAAGCCGGTTCCGTTTGTGATGTACCGACGATTCATGTCGATCTCTTTCCAACGCTCGTTGAGATCAGCGGGGCACCCAAACCAGAACATATTTTAGATGGCCATAGTTTGGTGCCTTTGCTGAGGGATCCGCAGGCTGAACTGGAGCGAGAAGCTATTTACCAGCATTTTCCTGGCTATTTGGGTGCCGGCAAGGATCAATGGCGCACGACGCCGGTAGGAACGATCATTGCCGGCGATTGGAAACTGATGGAGTTTTTTGAGGATGGTCGATTGGAGTTGTACAACCTGCGTGACGACCTGGGCGAAACGAAGAATCTTGCCGCCGACATGCCGGAGAAGAGAAACGAACTATATGCCAAGATGATCGCTTGGCGGAAAGAAGTCGGCGCAAAGATGCCGACAAAGAAATAGAACGTCAAACTGCTGCCGCTCAAGTGCTAAGCCTAAACTTCACAGCCGCACCGAACGATCGTGCTGTGGCGAAGGTTTGTTTACCGGAACGCATAAGCGATTCCTCTGCTCATCGTGAAGTCAGAACCATGAAGAGAAACGTTCCAACGATAATGAGTGGGAATGTCATGATCGCCCAAATCATAACCGAGGATAAGCCCATGCAAAATAGATGCGCAAAAACGGGGTGCGTGCTTAAGCCTCGTTGATTTCTGAATTCCAAGTAGTCCGCTCCGACCCAGACGAGTCCGACCACAGTGCCAAAGCCCAGGCCCAGGGCAAGCAACATCAATCCACTGGTCAGCTTGGCAAGTGGATTGTCGGCTTGGTTCAAGACTTTCAAGCCTGCGACGAGCACCAAAACGGTTGCTACTGCGATGCATGCGATCAATCGACTCCAGAATGGAAAGCGAGCGTTTGGCGTAGCAAACGATTGAACATCGGGCAAGCGTTGATGATCGAAAATCGGCTGAGGTCGTTGTTGCATGTCCATGGATGAAGGTGCGCAAAATATTGGCGAATCGATTCAACTTCCAATGGTTACTATCGTAAGAAATCCGAAATGTCTTTGCGATTAGGATAACGCTTGCAACCGAAGTTATCCGGCAAAAAATAGTGTCGGCTGGATTTTCGCCGTTATGTTGGTTCGATGGAGGCCAGTCGTTTGGACGCTTGGTAGAGGGTCCAGGCCAAGACACCGAGCAACAGCGTGAAGAGTCCCCCTAATAGCAACCGATTTTCAATTAATTTTTCCCAGGTCGGGCGAGGATCCACGAGATCAATAGGCTTGGCGTCACCCAGTCGACCACGGATGGCTGGGATCTTGGAATCCAGGGCTGTACGAAGCGCCAGTAGGTCATAATTGGGGGCTTTCAATAGGGGATTTCCATAGGTCAGCGAATAGTTTTGATTGGGAGCCATCAAGAATAACAGTTCGTAAGTCTCCCCATCCGCTTTAAGAGTGATGTCTTTAAGCGGAGGGCTATCGCCATTTTCGATGACCAGTCGATAGCGTGAGCTCCGTGTGGCGGGAAATGCGATTGCCAGATCGGCCCTGGAATTCTTCGGCAAGGAGATCTTGGTGATAGAACCGTGGGTCAAAACGCGGTCCTGTTTCACGAGGGTGTCCGGAGCTGGCTCTGCATTAACCGCATAGAGAGTTATCTTACGATGAAAATTGCTATCCTCAGTAATCACTTGCAAATGGCTCAGAGGCTGTCGTTTCGAACTGAATTCAATCACAGTCGATTTGTTTTTTTCATCTTCGCTGCGACGGTCTATTTGGATCGGATACTCGACCAACACAGATTCCGTTGAACTGACGGATTCAACTTTTTGCCAAAACGATAAAGAGTCGATATACAGATTCTCTCGATTGATGGCCAATGTCTCTTCCTGTTTGGTTTGCACACCATTTTTTATTGTGCGAGTCAATGCGAGAAATTGAGATTCCTTTTCTTGCGTTACCTTTTCAATCAGAACTCGAAACTGCACTTCGGCTGTGTTAGAGGATTTCTCTGTAAAGGGAATCTCCAGATTCCTAACATCCATATAGCGGGAATAATCATAGATCAGAGCGTCAGTCACAAGGGTATGCCATGGACTATTGTCGCTTGTGCGCGTCTCGACGCTGACTCGATGCTCGAAATCGCGAGTTGACGTCTTTAATGCGAGGCCATCGATCGAGTGGGCGTGTTTCTCTCGATCAATCGTAAAGATGATTTCGAGTCGATTATCTTCCAGTGGACGGACCTGTGGCTTGCTGATTGTAGTTGCCTCTTGGCGGGTCGTGAGTTTCTCTTTCGCTCTCCGGTGCACCAGATAGGGAATTTCTTTATTAGCGGCATCCAAAATTCGCAAGTCGCTGTAGGACTCGGTAGACCCGGAATATAGTTCCTCATCCAAGACAATCGATGCGAACTGCTCTGTCGATTGAGTGGGGAGATCGATCGTTTTGGTGTACGCAGATCGCGTGTTGGAAGAGGATTCTTGCGCCCACATGCAGTGGGGCGCAAGAGTGGAGATGGCAATCAAACCAACAAGCTTCGTAATGGGAAGTCGCGAAAGATAGAAAAGTTTCATAGGGATTAACCTAAGGGGTATCGTGTTGAGTTGAAAATCGTTCACGGTGCTTGAGGTACAAAAAGGAGCCCATCAGCAGCATCAGGCCTAATATGACAAAGGCGATAATCCTGTAGATCGGATCGAGGTTTTCAAGATCTACAAAGAAGACTTTAACGGAGACAGTGGCGAACAACGCGAGTCCGGCATAGCGGATGATTTTGTTGTCGTAAGCGATACCTCGAATTAAGAAGGCCAGTCCGAAGATCGCCCAGAGGATCGAGATGCCACCATAGCGGAAGCCAGGATAGAAATAATAGAGGTAGCTGTTTACCTCCAGGGTTGTGTAAATAAACAACATCACCAGCGCGGTGGCCAAGAAAAACTGTTTTGTGAATTTTGGTGTTTGACGATTGGCAAGCAATAGAATCATCAACGACGCGAATCCGATTAAAGCGGAGAAGTCGATCAGTCGCATGAGAGCGTCGCGGAAGGAGTATTCGCCCGCATAGAGGAATTGAGGAGACAGTACCCATCCCGAAACAACATCGTAGAAAAGTATTTTTCCAACAACGGCCGCTGTAGCCGCGATGGTACAAGCCATCAGTACTTCATTTTTCATTTGGATCCAGAGCATTGCCAGAATTCCACAAAAGCCTAGCCAAAGCAGAGTGAGCATCGCGTTGGTTGCAGCCGGATAGGCATAACCTACGGATCTGGATACTTCCAGATGCA